>JALRGB010000258.1 GCA_023253575.1 Verrucomicrobiales bacterium | reverse complement strand
GGTACTCCCTGGGATTGATGCCAAGGCGTTTTGAGGACTCGATGACACTGGCGATGGCGGCGACGCGTGGGCCGGCCTCCCAGCTGCCGACGTGCATCCAATGCCCGGCCGCGCGAGCGGGGACACCGATTTCGTCGCAGGCGCACCCTGCATGGCCGTAGGCAATTCTTGCGACCGAGCACGAGCGGGCGCACCGAGTTTTGACTCGGCTTCGCCTCACCCTTCGGGCAGCCTATCGGCTATCCATCTCCGCTGCGCTTAGGTTCGGCCCAGTTGGTGTCGAGCTCGACCTCTCTTTATGGCTTTCAATCTTGGTCATCTTTGGCTTTCAGGATGTAAGAGGTCTCCAGTCCGGTGAGGGTATTAGTACCTGTCGCCAGGATATAGCCATTTTCGGTTATCTTGTTGACGTAAGAAAGTTGCACGACGCCCTTGAGCGGGCTGCGTTGCGATATCAATTCGCCAAGTTTTCGCATGCGGCCTTCCGTGTAGATGAAAGCAAAGAACTCGAACGGCTCAAAGGTCAAGCCAAACCCGAAGATATCGCCCTCATTATTGATGTTGGTACCAAATGAAATATCTGCGATGCCAGTCGGGTCGAGATCTCGCATCACGCCTTTTTTGTAGACGAAAGCGTGATCATATCCGTTCGCTATTGTGGAGTAGCCGGTGACGGTACCGGAAGCATTGACAGCGAGGCCGCTACCATCGTTGCCCCCCAGGCTGCCTAGATCTCTCATTACGCCTTTTTGATAAAGGTAGGGACGATTCCCACCGGTGCTATTTCGGCTAAAACCCGTGATGTGGCCGTTGTCGCTGATGGCCGCGGGCTCGGTGTAACAATTTTCGGAATTGGGCACGCCGTCGAGGCAGCCGATATCGATGACCGAAGAACCGTTTTTCGAGAAGAAAGTATGGAATCTACCGTTGCTATCCCGGGGCGTAATTCCAGTTATGTTGCCGCGCTTATTCAGCAGGAATGCTCTGAGGGTGGTCTGGCAGGTTCCGACGGGTGACATCACCCCATTACGGTAGACAAATGCCTGCGCGCAATCATCGGATGCTGTATAGGCCGAACCAACGACCACACCGTCATCGTTGATGGCTTCTGCATAGGCATACGTGCCGCCCAAGGTTCCCAAGTCTTGCATCGAGCCATTTGTGTAAAGAAAGGCGCGAAGCATGCTGTAGGAGCCGGAATTGGGTGTTTCCTCGACCCCGGAATAACCCACAACCTGTCCTTTGCGGTTGATGCCCGTCACCATGCTGACATTGGCGCCTGGCAGCATTCCGAGGTCGGTCACTTTGCCACGGCTGTAGAGCAGCGCATGGGTCGGTCCATTGGGTTCCACAGGTCCGTTGCCTACCACTTGGCCAGAGTCATTGATGGCAACACCGGTGAACCAAGGCCCGGGCGGCGTGATTTCGGTGATGGAGTAGACTGGCGAGGCGGCGGCCGCACCAGCCAATAGCACGGCGCCAAGGCTGGCTAGAACCGATGGGAATTTATTAAGAGACAGTTGCATCTTAGTGAGGTGAAATTTAGTGGCCGCTCTGCGGGTGAGGGGGATCTGATTTTGTAGCGTAGGAAGCAAACTGCGATTGCCAAGTCTTCTGCCTGTGCCAATTCCTGAGTCTTCAACCCGACCGATGCGCGGAGAACAACCGCTCCTTCGGCAGAGACTATCTCGTTCCACTCGGCTTGACCGTGATTTTCCCGATGCTGTGTTTGGTGCCATTCGGATCGAGATACTGCACAGAATACTCTCCGGCGGCGTAAGCAGAAAGGTCCACGGGCTGGGGCGACGTGGTGATTCCCTTTTCGAGGACACTCGTCACCACAGTCAGATAGATGGTGTTACCGTCTCTCTTGTGTTTGAGCTCGCGAACGCCCATGGCTGAATTGACCATGGTCGGCTTTACAGTGACCTGCTTTGTTCCGGAGACGTCGCATTCAACGACAAGATGAGAGTCCTTTAGCGAGACTCTCAGGCCGCCGACGGACTGAACGAACTTCCAGTCCACCTTCTCCTTGGTCAAGAATCCAGCGATGCCTGCAAAGGCGAAGGAGGCTGTGAGAAAGAAAACGAGCGGAGTGATGTATTTCATGCTCCGCGGGCCGTTAGAGCGTGCGAAAGAAGCACGTGCGTTCGCCGGTATGGCAGGCGGGGCCAGCGGGATCGACGAGGATGAGCAGGACATCGGCGTCGCAGTCGAAGCGGATTTCCCGCACTTTCTGCACATTGCCGGACTCTTCGCCTTTGTGCCAGAATTTCGAGCGGCTACGGCTCCAGAAGACGGTTTCGCCGAGTTTCTGAGTTTGGGCGAGCGACTCGGCATTCATCCATGCTACCATGAGTACCTCGAGGGTAGAGGCGTTTTGGACGACGGCGGGCATCAGTCCGCGTTCGTCGAATTTCAGTTCAGTGGCCACTCCAGACATGAGATCAGATGGCTGCGGAGCGGCTGATTGGCAAGGGTGAATGCGGCGGGAGGGGGGGCGGTTAGGGTTCTCCGAGACGGGTTAATTTCCAGCCTTTTTGCTCTAAGAGCTCGACCACGCTCCCGGGGCCGGCAAGGTGGCCGGCGCCGACGATGACGAGGGTCGGGGTTTCGCCGGTGAGCAGTTTTTCGATGGGGGCGATCCAGGCGGCATTACGGTCATCGAGCAGACGTTTTTTGAGGTCTTCGTGACCCGCGAAGCTGCGGTTCATTTGGGCGGCCAGTTCGGTTTCCCTGCCTTCCTTCCAGTTACGGATCATTTCGGTGATGAGATCGCGCGAGGTGGCGAGGTCTTCGAATGTTTTATCGAGCAGGTCATTTTGTTTGTCCTCGGTGAGTTCGCCGAAGAAGCTGAGTTGTTGCTCTACGGATTCGAATCCTCCGGTGGTTTTTCCGTCTTTGAGGGCTCTGGCTTGGAATGTTTGTTCGATGCCATGTTCTGGGCCGGCGCCCATTTTCTGGTATTCGGTGAGCATGATGGTCAGCGCGACCATCCATGGGCGCATACGATCGAGCACTGGGGCCAGCGCGGGATTGTCATTGGTCCAGGCGGTGACCTTGGCGTGAGTTGCGGGAGGAATGGTAGAGGCCAGCGACTGGTCGGCCGGCAGCATGCCGAGCGCCATGACGGTGGCGGCGGCGGCGGGTTTTTGCATTTCGCCGGGAGGAACTTCAAACCAGACTTGTTTGGATGCCATGTAGGCGGTCTCCAGAGTCTCTGGATGGGGAAGGTCCTCTTGACGCAGGAGGTGAAAGCTTCCTGCGAGATAGACGCTGGTGTGAGGGCCCTCTATTTTCCAGACGAGCCCGCGTCCGGGGCGGGCGGCAGGTTCTGGCGGAGTGGCATCCTTGGAAACAGTCGGTTTCCCGAGCACGATGAAGGCGGCGGCCATCGAACCGAGGGCCATGAGGACCGTAAAGATCGGAACGGAACTGGAGCGAAATCGAAAACGCATGGATGACATCATCCTGAGCCGGTCCGGGGAGGGAAGTAAAAATTGATCTGACTTAATGGAGGGAGGGCCGGGGTACGGGTCAACCCTCATGGGGAGAGCCCCCGAGCGGGCTGGACTTTCGACAATTTAGGTTCTACCAAGCCGCGAAGTTTGCCCAAGCCGCGGCGCATGCGGGCTTTGACGGTGCCGAGGGGGGCATCGATTTTCTCGGCGATCTGCGACTGGCTGAGACCGGCAAAGTAGGCCATTTCTATGACTTGTCGTTGCTCAGGAGTGAGTTGCATGACAGCGCTGCGGATAATGCCGCCTCGTTCCAGCGTGCTGGTCATGTGACTGGCATCTGGAATGGCCTTGGGAGCGACGGTGTCTGGTTCCGCTTGGACAGCGTCGCGGAGGCGGGAACGGCGTTCCTTAGCGCGGATGCGGTCGATGGCGCGGTTGCGAGCCAGCGAGGCGACCCAGGTCATGGGTTCACCTTTGCTTTCATGGTACAGTTTGGCTTTTTTCCAGATGCTCAAGAAAACCTCCTGAGAAATGTCCTCGGTGTCTTGGTGGTCGCGAAGGACGTGATAAATTGTCGCGTAGACGAGCCCGGCGAAGCGAGTGTGCAGTTCCTCGAAACCCACGCGATCGCCATTGGCGATGCGGCGCAGCAGGAGGCGCTCCTGCGTTTGATCTGGGCGGACCGGAGCCTCGGCGGTGTCCGACGGGGAAGCGGTGATGGTCTCCGTATTCATAATCCCTACTTATAACAACGCGACGCCTTCGGAGCAAGGCGGGTGGAGTCGAGTCATCCATCAGCGCGGTTAGGGGTAACCCTGAGGTGCCCTTGTTTCCGGTGGGGGCGACTGAGGTGTGGCCGATGGATTTTCCTAAACGAATTGTGGGGCGTGGTGCGGGCTGCTCGCCATGGAGGGGGCTGACGTGGACTGACGGGTGATCTGGTTTTACAGGGCGGCGAGTTCGGCGACGAGGGCGGGGCCGCGGTAGATTAATCCGGTGTAGAGTTGGACCAGGCTGGCGCCGGCCTCGAGTTTTTCTTGGGCGTCGGCGGCGCAGAGGATGCCTCCGACGCCGATGATGGGCAGGGCGGTTCCGACCTCTGATTTGAGCAGAGTGATGAGGGCGGTGGATTTCTCTCGGACGGGGGCGCCGCTCAGGCCGCCGGTTTCGCGGGACGAGTCGAGATCGGCCACGCCGTGTCGCGAGAGGGTGGTATTGGTGGCGATGACGGCGTCGATTTTTTCCGAGAGGAACAGGGCGGCGAGGGCTTTGGTGTGATCTGGCGAGAGGTCTGGGGAGATTTTGAGGGCGAGCGGGGTGGAGGCGCCGTGGTGTTGGGCGAGGCGATCTTGTTCTTCTTTGAGGGAGCGGAGGAGGTGTCGGAGGGCGGTTTCTTCCTGTAGATCGCGCAGGCCTTTGGTATTGGGGGAGGAAATGTTGACGGCGACGTAATCGGCGCGACCGGCGGCTCCGCGCAGTCCGGCGAGGTAATCATCGGCGGCGCGATCGTTGGGGGTATCGGCATTTTTGCCGATGTTAAAGCCGACGATGCCGGGCCATTTTCTTTTGGCGATATTGGCGAGGGCGGCTTCGAGGCCTGGGTTGTTGAATCCCATGCGGTTGATGATGGCATCGCGTTCCACGAGGCGGAACAGGCGGGGGCTGGGATTACCGGCTTGCGGGCGCGGGGTGATGGTGCCCACCTCGACGTGTCCGAAGCCGAGGGCGCCGAGGGCGTCCACGCAGGTGCCGGTTTTGTCCATACCGGCGGCGAGGCCGACGCGGTTGGGGAAATCCAGGCCCATGAGGCGGACTGGGGTGCCGTGGGCGGGCGGAGACATGAGTCCGGCCAGCCCGCATTTTTCCATCCAGCGCAAGGCGGCTAGCGTGGCGTGGTGAGCGGCCTCGGCATCGAGGCGAAAGAGAACTGGCCGGGCGAGTTGGTACAGGAAATCGAGAGTGGTGGGACGCATGGCGATGTCGTTTGATGATCGACGTGATGCGGGCTGGCAAGAGGCAATTCGGGGAAGCGGGCTGGCTTCGGGGTAGAGGTCGAGGGTGAGATGATTCTGGGGGGTGGGGGCTGGAGGTATTTGCGTGATTCCCTGGAACGGGTTATGCGACTGGATGTCTACTGACACCTTGGCGAACGCTCTCTCTGCACTCATTGGGGAGGGCAAGGTGGCGTCTGCGCCGGCTGATCTTGCGGCGCACAGCGGCGACAAGTGGTTTGCGGCGCATCCGCCTGAGGTGGTTGTTTTTGCTGAGACTACGGCGGATGTGGCGGCGGTTTTGCAGCTGGCCCAGGCCAGAAAAATTCCGGTGACGGCGCGGGGGGCGGGTGTTGGGTATGTGGGTGGGTGTGTGCCGGTGGGCGGGGGGATTGCGCTTTCGCTGGCGCGAATGAACCGCATTAAAGAAATCAA
>JALRGB010000228.1 GCA_023253575.1 Verrucomicrobiales bacterium | reverse complement strand
CCCGCACCCGGGACCCACGCGTATCAAGTGCGGGCGGTCGATACCGCCGGCGCCGAGATCGGAGCAGAGTCAGTCACCATCACCTACACCGGCACCAGCCAGTGGCCGGGCGTCGTCATTAATGAATGGATGGCCTCCAATAACGGGAGCGTGACCGATCCAGCCGACGGCCAGCCAGACGACTGGATAGAACTGCTCAATCCCACCACAACTCCAGTCAACTTGAGCGGATGGAGACTGAGTGACTCGACGCCCGCTCCATCCCAGTTTTTTATTCCTGCCGGCTACGAACTGCCCGCAAAAGGCCGCTTGATTGTCTGGTGCGATGACCAAAACACCCAGAACACCCCGCCCAGCGCCCTGCACGCGCCTTTTAAACTCTCGGCCAGCGGCGAAACCATCACCCTGACCGCTCCCGATGGCACCCTCATTGATCGCCTCACCTTCGCCTCTCAAGTCCCCAACATCAGCCAAGGACGAACCCCGGACGGAAGAGACGCCATCGATTTCCTCGAAACTGCGAGCGCCGGCACGGCGAATTCCAGTCCGCTACCAGCGCCAGAAATCACCAACGTCTCTCTGGCCGGCTCCGCCCTCACCCTCACCGTCCTTTCCACCCCGGGGTTCTCCTACCAAGCGCAAACTAAATCCTCGCTCCAGGACCCGGCTTGGATCGACTCGGGCGCCCCCACCGCCGCCACCCAGACAACTCTGGTCCTGACGCTGTCGGCACCATCCATCGAAACCGGCGTATCACCGACACCGCCCGAACAGTTCTATCGCGTCGTTCGCAGGCCCTGATGCGAGCCGATGGTTTTTGGCTATCTCCACCGGCCCACGGTGCGCCCAGGGAGACCCTCAACACTGATCGTTGAGCATCAACGCTCATAAAGTGTCTGACCCCTAAATTGATCCTAAAATCTCGCGACCAAAAAGTGTCTGACCCTTTAAAATGCCGTGCAAAAAGTGTCTGGCCCTAAAAAGCCGGACATTTTTCGCAGGTTTCCCAACCGGTGGGGCCAGTGCCCTTTTTCAGATCAGATGGATTTTGTGGATTTTCCTTTTCGGCGCCCAAGGAAGAGACGGTTAATCCTTTCTTGGCAGAAGCGAGAAAGTAGGACTTCTTGGCGGCAGCCATGAATTGTTCCCTCGTTTTTTTGAGTCTGATCGTTGCGGCCGTTCCTTCCGTTTTGCAGGCGGCGCTACCGAGGGAGGCCGTACCGTTGCCGGTTTTGGAGCGACCGGCCTCGTGGACGGAGCGGGACGGAGTGATCAGTGCGGGCGAGGGCGACTGGCTAGTGCGCCATGAGCTGACTAACACCCGCATTCATGTTGAATACTTCAGGCCATCGGACGATGCCGTCGCTAACCTCGAACTCAGAGACGGCGGCACGGTAGCCCTTGATGGGCCGGCTGGCACTTGGCAGACGATCGAGATGGCCGTGGAGCAACTTCCGTCCAAGCCGGGACTGGCCCGAGTGTGGCGCGAGGGACAGGAAACATCGCGCAGGGAAATCGCAGTGCCCGCGGAAGCAGGCTCCTCGCTTGCGGCGTCGTTTCAATCGACACTCCAACAGGCCCGGACCGAGCTCCGATGGGATCAAGATTTCACGCTGACCATCCGGTTTCGCACGACGACTGGGGGCACTCTGGCCTCCATGACGCCGCTGGACGGACCATGGGCGCCAGATGCCAAGGCGTTTTTTATTCGTGATGGCCGACTGGTTTATGACATTGGATGGGTCGGAGCGCATGTCGACGGCCCGGTGGTCTCCGACGGTCAATGGCACACGGCCGCTTTGGTGTCGCGGCAGGGAACGGTCAGCATGCACCTCGATGGCCAACCGCTTTCCTCCCATGAAAATTTCACCCGTCCTGATACCGCCACCCACGTCTTTAAAATTGGGTCGGCCTCACCGGACTTTGGGGGTGCCTTTGCTGGCGATCTGGCAGCCGTGCGGTTCTATCGCCGGGCTTTGGGTGGAGAAGAAATCGATCAGCTCACCGGCCCGGATGCGCGCCAAGCCAATACTCCGGACTTTGAGTGGCAGCCGACTGACCGCCCCGAGGCGACGAAACCCACCCTGCGACTCACGGCGACAGCGGGAATGCAATTCCGGCAGGTCTGGAGTCAGCCGCTCGACCGCACCGATCATCGAGCGATCATTAGCCGCTGGAATGACGACAGCCTCGACCGAGGCCGGCAAATTTATGCCCAACTATGCGTCGTTTGTCATGGCACGCTCGAAGCTCCTGGCTCGCTACCGACGGCTCCACGGTTTGCTGAAGGACTCATGAAAAACGGCAGTGATCCCTACGCCATGTTCAACACGCTGACGCGAGGGTACGGCCAAATGGTGGCCCAGCCGCAATACACAGCGCGTCAAAAATACGACGTCATTCACTATATCCGTGAAACATTTTTGCGCAAAAATCCATCGCAATACGCGGAAACCAACGCCGAGTATCTCCGCGGGCTGCCGCGCGGACTGGCCACCGTGGATGAGGAACAAGAAATCGAGCGCAAACCACCGTACCAGATGATGGATTTCGGCCCCTCACTGCTCTGGACGTACGAAGTGGCCCCTGACAATCTGGCTCACAAAGGTATTGCCATTCGTCTAGATGACGGACCCGGCGGCATCTCGCAAGGGAGGAATTGGATGCTCTACGACCATGATACGATGCGGGTGGCTTCGGCATGGAGCGGCGAAGGATTTGTCGACTGGAAAGGCATTGCTTTTGATGGTTCTCATGGAAGCCATACCAGTATTGTCGGAGACCAGACCGTGACGAATCCGGTGGGACCGGGCTGGGCCGATCCCGCCAGCGGTTCATGGGATGACCCGCGGCCGCTTGGGCGCGACGGCAAACCCTTTGGTCCCCTGCCCCGGGCTTGGACTCATTACGAGGGAATCTACCAGCATGGTACCCGCGTTGTCGTCAGCTACACGGTGGGCACCACAGCCGTCCTCGACTCTCCCGGTCTCATCGCTTACGGCGCCTCCCCAGTCTTCGTTCGCACATTGAACGTCGGCCCGTCGACCGCGCCGCTCACCATGCGCATCGCCCCCGATCAGGAATCTGTGGCCATCTCGCTGCAGGGCGAAGGCGCCAGCCTTCAGAAAAACGAAGGATTTACCTGCCTGCAGTTGCCTCCATCAACCCGCCCGCGCCAGCTTCGGATTTTCATGACCCGCCTTGATGCGGCCACCCTAAGGGCCCTGCAGGAAACCGACACGACGCCGCTCGACCTCGCGCCGCTGACCCGCGGCGGCCCGCCGCGCTGGAATCAGGAAGTGACGACGACCGTCGCCGTCGGCGCGGAAGACAGGGCCGTGGCCGTCGACACCCTGACGCTACCGTCAACCAATCCATGGCAGGCGTGGATGAGGACGAGCGGCTTTGATTTCTATCCGGACGGCAAAAGTGCGGCGGTCTGCACTTGGAATGGCGATGTCTGGCGGGTCGACGGAGTGGATGGAACCGGCGGGCTGCGCTGGCATCGTTTGGCGACCGGACTTTTTCAACCACTGGGGGTGAAATTCCGCAATGGGGAATTGTTTGTTTGCTGCCGCGATCAGATTGCGCGGCTGCGAGACGTAAATGGCGACGGCGAGACCGACTTTATTGAGAACTTTAACAATGACCATCAGGTGACAGCGCATTTCCATGAATTTGCCATGGGACTGCAAGTGGATGCCTCGGGAAATTTTTATTATGCTAAATCGGCGCGGCACGCTCTGCCGGCTGTCGTCCCTCATCATGGCACCTTGCTGCGGGTCAGCGCTGACGGCGCCACCACCGAAATCATCGCACATGGATTCAGAGCCGCTAACGGCGTCTGCCTCAACCCTGACGGCACATTCTTCGTCACCGATCAGGAAGGTCACTGGACCCCGAAAAACCGCATCAATCACGTTCTTCCAGACGGTGGATTTTACGGCAATATGTTTGGCTATACCAGCGTGACCGACACCGCCGACACCGCTATGCGCCAGCCATTGGCCTGGATCACCAATGACAAAGACCGCTCACCCGCCGAACTGGTCTGGGTGCCGCCTTCAGCCTGGGGCCCGCTGGCCGGATCACTGCTCAACCTCAGCTATGGCTATGGACGCGTCTATATCGTCCCCCACGAACACGTCGGCAACAAAGTCCAAGGGGGCGTTTGTGAACTGCCAATTGCCGACCTCCCCACCGGTGTGATGCGTGGCCGCTTTCATCCCAATGGCGCGCTCTACGCCTGCGGCATGGTGGGCTGGGCCACCAACTGTCAGCAAGACGGCGGGTTCTACCGCCTTCGCCACACCGGCAGGCCGTTCCACCTGCCCACTCACGTGGTCGCGCGCCCGGGCCAAATCAGCCTGACTTTCACCGAACCTCTGGATCCCGTCACCCCCACGTCCGCCATCGACGTCAAAACATGGAGCCTCCGCCGTAGCGCAGATTACGGATCCCAACATATCAATGAACACCCGCTCACCGTAGCCAAAATCCAGTTCAGCCACGATCAGCGCACCATCACCCTGGACCTGCCAGATTTGGCCCCAGCCCATAGCGTGGCCATCACCTGGAACATGCGCGACGCCGCCGGCACGGCCTTCACCGGCTCCCTGCACCACACCATCCATACGCTCACTCCACCAGCCACCGCAAAAACCCCCTGATCCGTGAATGCGGCGTTCCTTCAGAACGCACCGATTCTCTCGGACGAGGTTCCTAGGGCATTGCCCGTGAGCTGGTATGCGTTGACCCTTCAGCGCCGCTAACCGACGGAGTCTGATCAGTGCTCGACAGGGAAGTTGATTAACGTCCCGACGAGCGCGAATGAAACCACGAATCCGGTCGTCTGGACAACGGGGTTATTTTCCTTGTGGTTGACGATCAACGCTGCGAGCGGCCGGAGCGACTGGAGCGGGCCGCGGGAGCACCTCCGGCGGGAGGGAGTCTCGGGGTTGTGACGAGGCTTTCGATGGTTCCATCAGCGAGCCGGGTGGTGAGGCGGTCACCAGGCCGGACTTGGGTAGCCCGAGTCAGGGCCTGCCCGTTGGGAGCCAGAGTCATAGTATAGCCGCGCGACAGAACAGCCTGCGGGCCTAGGGACCGCAGCATATCGGACGCGCGCTGGATCCTGACTTCGGCCGCCTGACGCTGGCGGGCTTGGGCGACCGACAACCGGGTGGCGAGGTGAGTCAGCATCTGGGCTCGCTGGGCCAGCACATGACCCGGGCGTTGTGCGGCGAGGCGGTGACCCAGCCGCTCCAGTCGCTCCTTCTGCAAGCGCAACCCGTCGTCGGCCGCTCGCCGCAATGACTCGGCCAAGCCGTCAACCTGTTGCGCACACTGGGCTAAGATCCGCAGCGGCTCACGCGCAAGACCGCTGCGTCGATGGAAATCGACCACTGTTCGCGCGTGACGCACCCCTTCGGACGCATGCGCCACCATGGACCGCCGCAGCGAGAGCAATCGACGCCGCAGATCAGCGCCATCCGGGACCGCCAGCTCGGCCGCCGCACTCGGCGTCAGCGCGCGCACATCCGCCGCAAAATCGGCAATCGTAAAATCAATTTCATGTCCGACGGCCGAAATCGTTGGAATCGGACTTTCGGCCAGCGCGCGTGCCACGACCTCGTCATTAAAGCACCACAAATCCTCCATGCTGCCTCCGCCGCGCCCGACAATGACCACATCCGGCCGCGGAAGCCCCAGCGAGGCATAATCGCCGAGTCGGCGGATCGCCGTAGCAATTTCCGTGGCGGCGCCGTCCCCTTGGACTCGCACCGGCACGATCAGCACCTGCACCCACGGTGCCCGGCGGGCCAGCACCGTCAGCATATCGCGCACGGCCGCACCCGTCGGAGATGTCACCAGCGCGACACAAGCCGGAAACTCGGGAAGACGGCGTTTGCGCCCGGCATCAAATAATCCTTCGGCCGCCAACCGCCGCTTCAGCGCTTCAAATTTGGCCTGCAGCACCCCCATACCGGCCACCTGCATTTCCTGCACAATCAATTGATATTGGCCGCGTGGCTCATACACGGTGATCTCGCCACCCAGTTGGACATGCAATCCATCCTCGGGCGTCGGCATCCCGGCGTGAGCCTGACCACGAAATAACACGCACGTCAGCTGAGCCCCGCCATCCTTGAGCGTAAAATAGGCATGCCCATTGGGCTGCCTCCGCACGTTACTCAGTTCCCCTTCCACCCACACATGCCCATACTGCAATTCCAGCAATCGACGGATTTTTTTCGTCAACTGAGTGACGGTCAGAACAGCAGGCGGCGCCTCCGCGACAGGCGGGACGG
This sequence comes from Verrucomicrobiales bacterium, assembly GCA_023253575.1. Lineage (GTDB taxonomy): Bacteria > Verrucomicrobiota > Verrucomicrobiia > Verrucomicrobiales > V1-33 > CAJBME01. The sequence goes on along the minus strand of JALRGB010000228.1, from coordinate 1,144 downwards.
TTTGAAGTTCGGAACGAGAAGAAAAACTGGAATGAGTCGACGGATGGGTCTCGGATTCAGCCACGCGCACCCCGGCGGCGGATGCGCCGCCCACTGGCGGTACAAAAGATGGAGTAGCGACGATAGAAGTCGTCACTGGCGCCATCAGACCGGCGGAAGAAAGCAGACCCGCCGCCCCAACACCGGAACCCGAGGTCGGGCCGGCGGTGAGGGCTGGCGGGGGCTGGCCAAAATCCAGATCCAAACTGACTTGGACTGGCTCGGGCCGCTTACGGGTCGATTTTCGAGCGGCCACGATGAAGTCAGCGGTCTACTTCGATTTTTTGTAGATTTTCGCCACCTTGTCTTTCATTTCCTTACCAGGTTTGAACTTGACGACCGTCCGCGGTGGAATTTTGACATCTTTTTCGGGGCGATTGGGATTACGGCCGATTTTAGCTTTCGTTTCTTTGACTAGGAACGTGCCGAAGTTGCGCAGGACGACTTCGTCGTTTTGGGCCAGAGAAGCGGTGACGCTGTCAATCAGTCCTTGGATCACGGAAAAAACTTCCCGCTGGGTCAGACCCGTTTCGTTGCTCAGTGAGATGACCAAGTCTCGTTTCGTAATAGTAGCCATGAGGTGTCTCTAGTTGATGAATGCAAAGGCAGTGAACACAGTATAAATATGGACTGCGCGGCATGTCGTCAATCCATAACTGCCAGCAGGGAGCGAATCACGGCCGCCACGGAAAGTCCTCTATTTTAGTTGCAATTGACCGAGTCGAGCCGTCACTTTTCCGATTCACCGCCTTGCGGGCCCCTTTGATCATTGATTGACACCATGAAACTACGCTACCGCTTGTTTGCCGCCTGCCTGCTCCTTTTTCCCTCATGGGTGATGGCGACCCCTTCAGGGACCCCGTCAAAGACGGCGGCTGTTGGGGAATGGCTGATGCTTTTTGATGGAACCAGTCTGACTGGGTGGACGACGAAGAGCGGGCAACCGGTGACAGTAGGATGGGAAGTTCGGGACGGAATGATTCACCGCTCTGGGGCTGGGGGCGACATTGTGACGACGGGCGAGTGGGAGAACTTTGAGCTGGAGTTTTCTTGGAAAGCGGCGGCAGGAGCCAACAGCGGGGTCAAATACCGAGTGGGGGCGTAT
>JALRGB010000269.1 GCA_023253575.1 Verrucomicrobiales bacterium | reverse complement strand
GACAGTCACCACATGGCGGAAGCCATTTTCAAGGGACTGGCTCGCGCGCTGGATCAGGCGACGCGTGTTGATTCGCGGGTTTCGGGTGTGCCCAGCACTAAGGATCTGCTGTAACGACGATGCTGCCATGCCCTTGACCCGAGCGGGGCGCTGAATGAACTCGTCCGGGGGCTAAAAACGGGCGGCCATTTCGCGAACGGGTCGCTTTTTCCTTCTTCCTGATTCGTGACTAGACTGTATGAGCATTAAAATTGGTGTTATCGACTACGGGGCCGGCAATTTGCAGAGCGTGCGCAATGCGTTGCGGGCGTTGGGGCGCGAAAGCGTGCTGGTGGCAGATGCGGCCTCGATGGATGACGGGGTGGACGCTTTAATTTTCCCTGGTGTTGGGGCGTTTGGCGATACGATGAGCACGTTGCGTGAGCGGGGGCTGGTCGAGCCGCTGCGGGCGTGGATCCGCGCGGGGCGGCCGTTCTTGGGCATTTGTATTGGTTATCAGGTGTTGTTTGAGGGCAGTGAAGAGTCGCCCGGGGTGGAGGGACTGGGTGTCTTTTCCGGCCAAGTGGTGCGCCTGCGCGCGCCGGGGTTGAAAATCCCGCATATGGGGTGGAATGAGGCGCGGCTGCGCCATCCCGCTGATCCGTTGTGGGACGGCTTGGGGGCAGCACCGCACGTGTATTTCGTTCACAGTTACCATCCGCAGCCGGTTGATGACGCACTGATCGCTGCTACCACGGAGTATGGAACGTCATTCGCCAGCGCGATCCGCTGGTCGAGCGGCGCTGCCGTCCAGTTTCACCCGGAAAAAAGTCAGGAGCTCGGGCTGCGCCTGCTCGCAAATTTCCTTCATCTGGCTGAAGCTCAGTCGACTGGAGCTGACGTGTCCGCGCCCGCCTGACCGACCCGGCAACCCCGATGCGGCGTTCCTTCAGAACGCACCCATTCTCTCGAATCCGGGTCCCGGGTTGCCCTTGGGCTAGTATGCGTTGCCCCGTTGGGGCAATTCCATGGTTGCGGGTAGGCTTTGTGTCTGTGCGCGGATTTCTTGTGTCTGGACATAAAAAAACCGGCCCTGTCCGCAGGGCCGGTTTCTTCAGCGTATCTGCACTTTTACTTACCGAGCGGGTGTTCCTTCAAGATTTCGTCCACCATGTAGAAGATGGCGCGGTCTTTTGTTTCGGCGCGCACGGCTGCGACTGCTTCTGGTTTGACCACGGGCAGGTCGTTACCGAACGATTGATTGACGTACGTCAGGACGGCCGCCAATTCTTCATCTTTGAGGAGAGGTCCAAATCCCATCATCGGTGGCGTGCCTTTTTCTGGGCCATACGTTTGTCCTTGGAATTCCATTGGACCATACAGTCCTTTGAGCACGATTTTGATGGCGCGTTTTTGATCGCCCTCGAGCCATTCGCTCTTGGCCAACCCGGGATAGAATCCACTGACTCCCTTGCCATCGGCTTGGTGGCAGGTGACGCAATGCGCCTCGCGAGCGTAAACTTCTTTGCCGAGGGCATAGAGTTTCAGGTCGTCTGCGGAGAGGTCTTTTTTCGTCGGGCCGTAGCTGGCACCTGGCTTCACGCGCAGGCGGGCTTGCAGCACGGCATTGTTCGCTTCGGCGCCTTCGGGCAACGAAACGAGCTGTTTCATTGTTTCTTTGTAGCAGTAGTCGATGTAATAATCTTTATCGGTACTGACCGTATTGGCGAGCTCCAGTGCCTTGAGGGTGTCTGTGCCGCGGAAGAAACTCCCCGCGCGCACCGCCTCGAGGCGGACCCGGGGGGCTGGGTCGGCCACCGCCGTCGTCAGCAAATCCAGTGCCGTCGGCACGCGGTCACGCCAGTAACAAAGGACCCGCACCGCTTGAGCCCGGGCCCGCGGTTCAGGTGAGGCCAACACCGCTTTGAGCAGGTCGAGATTGACCACGTTGTGCCACTGGTGGACCCAGAGGGCTTCGAGCCGGTGGTGTTCGTATTCAGGCGCCGCTTTGTCGAGGTTCTTTTCCCATTTCTGCACGGCAGCGATAACTGCCTTGCTGTCATGGGTATCGAGCTCGATTTTGGCGCGCAAGCGCACGTCGTTCTCGTGTTCTGCGAGCAGCTTGACGAGGTTTTCGATTGATTCGCCGTGGACTTTTTTGGGAGTCAGCAGCGGACGGCTGGGGTAAGTTAGCCGGTAGATGCGGCCGTGCTGGTGATCGCGGTTGGGATCGCGCAGGTGGTGTTGCAGGTGGCCGATGAGCATTTGCGACCAATCCATGACGTAGATCGATCCATCGGGTGCCACCGCCATGCCGCTGGGGCGGAAGTTAGGGTTTTTCTGCACATCGGTCTGCAGCAAGGCGGGCTCGAGAGTTTCTGCTTTCAAGCCGGCGCCATCTTCACTCATTTTCGCGCGGAAAATCCCCTGAAATCCGATGACGTTGGCATTGAGGAAGTCATTTTGCCAGTCATCCGGGAAGTGACGGCTGCTCAGAATGGCCGTGCCCGCACATGGACGCGACGGACGGCCCCAGAATTCTTTCATGCCACCGTGCGCCCCACGGTCCAGATGGCCGCTGAAGGCCGGACCAAAATAGTTCGCGTTGCCCGTGGCATCCGTAATCAAATCATTGCCCCACCGGTCAAAGACACGGCCGTGTGGATTGGCAAATCCATACGGAACATGGCGCATAAACCGACTCGTCCGCGGCTCATACCGGTAAATAGCTCCGTCCACATTGCGTACCGGGCCGTGAATCGTCTCGACATTGGTGCGGTGGAACACACCATCACTGAAGTATAAGGCCCCACCCGGCTCGTAACAAATCGAGTTTGTTTCGTGGTGAGAATCAGCCGCATCCAAGCCGTGCACAATGCGCTCTTTCCAGTCACCTTTGCCGTCGCCGTCGGTGTCGCGAACAAACCACATGTCCGGTGACTGCATCACCAACACGCCGTCTTTGTACAATTGAAAGCCCGTTGGACAGTTGAGCCCATCCAGAAAGGTCGTACACTTGGTGAATTTTCCAGTCTGCGGGTCGATGTCAAATACCAGCAGCTTGTCAAATACCTTGGTGGTCGGCGTGGTTTCTGGATAGTTCGGCCAAGCCGCCACCCAGAGGCGGCCACGCGTGTCGAAATTCATTTGCACCGGATTGATCAAATCAGGAAATTCGTTTTCTGATGCGATGAAATCGACTTTCACTCCTTCCGGGGTGGAGAGGTGTTGCAGCGACTCTGCTCCACCGAGGTACGGCACTGGTTCCGGGCGATTGGCTGGAACGGCTGGGACTGGAGGCAGATTGTCATCGGCGACCACGAGGGTCTGGCCGCGGGCGGCCGCCCACACGGCTTTGTCGCGGTTGGCTGTTTTGACATCGCGTTGGGCCAGCTCCGCGCCGAGCACGGCGGCATTGTCGATGCCGTTGTTCGGATCCTTGGCATCCGCATATTTAATGCGCGACCGCTGTCCGAAGATGTTATACTGGTCAACTGTGCGGTACCGGTGGTGCCATTGGGTGTTTTTATCAAGAACGGCGGCCCGGATTTTTTCGACAGCCGGATCGGTGGCGGCTGGCGCCTCCTTGCCGAAAATCTCCTTGAACTGGACGGTGGCCAGCGCTTTGTCTCCGTCCTCGTTTAGATGAACGCCATTGATGGTGAGTGGTTTGGCTTCTTTTTCATACAGCTCACGAGATGGGTGAAAAAGATCGATGAAGGGCACCTTGTTCGCCGCCGCGACCTCCGCCATGGCCTGACTGTACATTTCCAGCTGGCGATTGTTGGCCGAGCCGTCTGGATAGTTGGTTGGATCCTGCAGGTTTTCATGGGCTGTGGGCGAGAGCAGCACAATCCGCGGTTTGCCGCGGCCGTAGTCAGCCGCCAAATGTTTCTTGAGGTAAGCGTCTAGGGCGTTTTTGAAATCAGCCAAGCCGGCTTCGCCTTTGAATGATTCGTTGAACCCCCAATAGGCCAAAATGACGCTCGCGTGAAAGTCGGCGCCCGCCGTGTAAACGACATCGGTGTCGCCCACCTTGGTGGCCAGCGTGCCGGGCTTCATGTTGAGGAAATATTCCGTCGTTGGAACTTCATCGCTGCGGGGATGGAGATCCACTTCATCCGCGGCAAATCCCAGATTGCGCACTGTCAGCTCATAGTCTGGGTGGGTCTTGTGAATCAATGCTTCCAGCCAGCCGTGATGCTGCTGGCGGTCGGCCAGACCGCTGCCGACAATGGCGATATGGTCGCCCTTCTGGAGCACTAGAGGAACATCCGCCCGCGCTAGGGAACCGAAAGCGACGGCGAAGTTGAGGAAAAATAGTGGGGCTTTCATGTAGAATCGGTCAGGGTGACCAGTGCTTACCTATGAAGCGGCTGCAGCCGCGGGCAACTACGAAGGTGCCATCAGGGAAATCCCGTTCTTGTCACCTCCCAGTTCCTTTGTGCGCCACCTGCGCCGCCTGCGCCGCCGCTCCGAGTCCCGAGCTCCGAGCTCCACCGTGGCCGCTCTGGCGTCGTCGGGGATTCTCTGGCCCACGATTCCCGCCGGAGGTGGCGTCACTCCGGTCTGATAGACAGGGCCAGTTGATGCAGGGCTTGCACGGCACTGGCAAAGGCCGTGCCCATGGCGGAGAGAGACTCTGTTGGCTGGCCTAGGCTCATCGCTTGGCTGACCATGCGGGCGACCACCGGCGAGCGGTCGTCACGGGTCAAGGTAACTAGCGTTTCCAGTGCGGCTTCATCGCCGTCCCAGGCCTCCAGTGCGCTTAAAATCAAAGTATCGAGCGCTTCCACGATGGAACTGGTCGATGATTCACCGTCGGAGTCTGGACGCAGGACGGCCTGCCGGACACATTCGGCGGTGTGCTCCCAAAGGGTGGTCAGGACGGCAGTTTGGTGGCGGCCACGATGCACCGTCGCGGCCGTGTCCGGGGCGGCGTCAACTCCGGCCAGTCGCTCCGTGAGTCCTGTGAGAACGTGCAGCGCCCCGCGCTGACGGGCTTCCAGCCCGAATCCCGGATCTGGCTGGCCGCGGGCGAGGTCGATGACCGGAAGCAAGCGGGCCAGAGCTGTGCCAAGCTGCTGATGGACTTGAGCCGCCGCCTCGGCAGGCGTGCGGGCCAAGGGAGCGGGCTCAGGGGCACTTTCATCCAATCGCTGGAGCCAGCCAGCTGTCCGGACTAAATGAAAATGCAGGAAATATCGGATTTCATTTTCGATCGTGCTTTCCGCCAGAATTTTCGCTCCCATCCGCCGGTAAAGCGGTAGGAGTTTCTGAGCGCAGGTGGCTAGACTGTCGGTAAATCCGCGAGCGCGAAGGTCGGAAAACGACTTTGTCCAGAGGGCATGGACGTTGGCAATCGATTGATTCGCATTGGTGAAAACCGCTAGAATTTCGCAGACCTGCTGGTTCTGGGAGAATTCCGGAGGATGCGAAAATCCAAATGCTGAGCTTTGCAGGAGCAGCATACGGACATTGACGGCGACGGCGGCCTCGACTCGGCCGTGTGGGCGGCGCACCCAGATCAGCTGGTCTTCGTAGGGGACGCGGGTCAGCAGGCGCCGGTTTTCGACGTCCCAGATCCACAGCCATTGAATGAGCTGGTTGTGGCTGGACTTTTCAAACCCAAGATAAAACCCTTCCTCAAAAGCGGTGACGGCTTCTGGATCGGTCGTGTCAAGCACCTCCAGTGGCGGCGGGGCGATGGTTTCGGTCGTCATGCGGGGTGCGGTCGGCGGTGGCGGGACGCTCTGGATCTGGCTGGCTGTCAGCGATTGATTTACGCGGAACCAACGGGTTTTTCGACCGCGGGTTCAGGTAGGCGTTCTGTCGTCGGGACTTCAAGGTCCGCTTCCAGTGATCGCAAAGTCTTCGAGAGCAGGGGAATGCGACTGGGCGCGGAGCGCACGTAGAGGGACTTGAGTCGCGCGTAAGCCGCGGGCTTGATGGCGGGATCGACCTCGATTTTCCGGCTCAATTCATAAATTTCCAGGAGGTTGAGCAGTGTGGACGGTGGCGGTTTCCGGCTCTGGCTGGGCCACAGTCGGAGGACGTCGCGCAGCAGTGCTTCCGCCGCGGCTTCTTGCCCGGGAACGCGGGCTAGCGCGTAGGCCTGCATGCGGCGGGCGTATTTCGGGGCTCCTGGACAGGCTGCCGTCCGCTGCCAAGCGTCGGCCTCCTTCGCGGGTTGCAGCGGGCGGATTTTATCGCGGTACAAGATGGCTTCTTGTTCGTGAAGCCGCGGCTCTAGTGGCAAAAGCCGTTGGCCGGTGCGCAACATGGACATGCCTTTGTCGGTGTACGCCGACTGCAGTAGCGAATTTAAGGCGCCCCTTTCTTTGTTTTGTAGCTCAAAAAAATGCGCCGCATTATACGCCATCATCCACTGGCCCCGCTCGTAATAATACGCCATGCGCGGCTGCACTCGCTGGCAAAATAAATAGTCGCGCTCAACCTGCGCATAGTTCGTCTTCTCCCAGGCTGAACACGCCCATAAGTCCCAAATGGCCGCGGCCATCGATCGCAACCCGCCCAGAACCGCCACCATGGACGCCTGACTCACTTGTTCGCGCCACCCCAATGAGACACCTGCATCATCTCTCAGTCCGGCCGCTACTCGATCGGCCGCACCTCGGCCCTCCAAGGGAAGTCGCAGGGCGCCAAAGGCCAGTAGCAAGGTCAAGACAATGAACGATTTTTTCATGAAACCATGGGGATTGAGCCACGCGCGATGGCTTCGATATAGACAAGAGGCTCAGAGTCCCCAGCTGGCCATGTGATCGCGAAAGGCCACCGCCTCCCGCCGGTCCAAAGTACCGCTGCCGTCCGTGTCCATGCGCTTGAAGACGTCGTCATACACATGCTCTTTGCGCACAAAGGCCAGTCCTTCGGCCCAGCTGATCGCCCCGTCTCCATCTGTGTCGAGCTTCATGAATCGTGTGCGATTGGCTGATGGATTGTTCGTTTGCCACTCCGCAAAGGTCACTCGGCCATCGCGGTTGCTGTCGTTTTCCCGGTGCAGGATCGTCACAATATGCGCCTCCCACTCGGCCAGCGTGACCCGCCCGTTGCCATTGCGGTCGGCCGCATCGAAGTGCGGGGTTTTGGTGGCACAGCCAACCAAAATCAGGGAGGCAACCAGAACAGGGGGAATATGGCGGAACATGCCTCACCATACCGCTTCCGCGCGCGGCTCAAGTCGCTTGCCTGCTGGAAAATGCGCCATCGCCCGCCATGGTGACATCGTGGAATCCGAGATCGATGCCTACATCATGCACCTCGCGACTGAACGCGGGCTGTCTGATCACTATCAGCTGCTGACGAGGCGGAATCTCGAGGCCGCGGCCACGTGGCTGCACACCACTCATAGTCTCAGCACGCCCGACAAGGTGCTCTCGTCCCACCTCACCGAGTACCTCGGTGCACGCAAAAGAGGCGGTCTGTCGGCCGCCAGCCTGCGGCTCGTCCTCATTTCTTGGCGCGGGTTCTACCGTTTCCTCCTCGCGCGCGGTCGCGTCACCGCCGACCCGACCGTCGATATCCTCTCGCCCCGAGCCGTGCCCCACTTGCCCGAAACCATGGCCGTGGCGGCCGTGGAACAATTGCTGGCCTCTCTGACCGGTACTCAGCCGCTCGATCACCGCGATCGTGCCATGCTGGAGTTGTTGTACGCCAGCGGGCTGCGCGCCGCGGAATTGGTCGGAGCCCGGCTCGACAGCTTGAATCTGGAGGAGGGATTCATCCGGGTCACCGGCA
>JALRGB010000093.1 GCA_023253575.1 Verrucomicrobiales bacterium | reverse complement strand
GGGAATTAAGACTCTGATGAACCGCATTCCCGATATCCTCGAGGATGCGGAAAACGAGCTGACGGCGGAAATGCGTGAACTGCTCACTATGATGAGTGACCGGATCAAAGACATTGACGAAAAGGTTGGGGCCCGCACCTTCGACGACCTCGACGACATCGGCATAGGTCCACTGGGTGGTCCAGTCATTGACGCGCACCGCCCGGACCTTGCCGTCGTAGCCGCCCTCGTTGAGCGCCGCGACGATGTTCGCGGCGGTGAAGGTGATGGCCTCTAGGCCTAAGTCAAAACTGACGTCCGCGCTGTCGGGGGTGACCTGATGGACTTCGACGGCGATAAGGTTTTCGCCAGGCAGTAGATCGGATGGAGCTATGGTGTAGGAGGTAAAATTATTTTCCGTGGCTTGAAAAACTGGTTCGACGGCTAGGGTGGTGTGATTGATTTCTCCGGCGGGAAGGTTTTGCCTGATTATTTCCTTACCGTTGAGGTAGACGACGGCGCCGTCATCGGCCACGAGGCGGAGGGTGAGTCCGAAGAGTGTGGATGGATCTGGGGCCTGAAAAGTATGGCGCAGATAGGTGGTGATATGGCGGTTACTGGTGCTGGGGCCGTACGAAATCACGGTTGCCTCGTCATTGTCACCGTAGCCGAGTTGTGGTGGGCCCTGGGCCCAGCGGCTGTCATCATACGCGCGGCTTCTCCATTGCGTGCTCTGGTTGGATCCATCGTCCAGATAGCGCCAAACTGATGGTTGCGCCGGGGCCACCGGGGTCGGGCGGGCGGCCGTGATGAGCGGCGTCTTGACTGCGCCCTCTACCCGGCTCAATACAACCGCTTCCCCAGCCGACGATAAAGAGAAATTCGTGTGATACCCTTCGGTGGTGAAAGACCTCCACGGCCAGTATCCGCGCGGAAATGATTTTCCGGGTTCAGTGTCGTATCCGTCGGCCCAGACGACAAGACGGCCGCGGGCCGGAATCGTGGCCGTGGCCGGAAAGGGCCACTTGTACGGGTTGCCCGTGGAGTCGCTCAAGTACCAGCCATTGAGAGAAACCGCTTCAGCCGAGGTGTTTTCCAGTTCGATCCAATCAGGATAGTCCTCAAAATCAACGATATCCGGATGGGCTTGCGTGTTGGACGCAAGAAACTCACTGATTCTGACTTGGGCGGCCAAGGGGCCGCAAAGGGCACAAAATACCCCCAGTAATTTGAGGAACATGTGTGACAAAAGCGAAACATTGACCGTAAAACAAGTTTTAAATTATTAGAATTATAATTCAGTTTTTTTCTTAGATAAATTTTTTGTCTAATGACGCTTGATCGCTGCGCGTAGACCAGCTGGTCATGGATCGCTTGGAAAGTGTTCCGCTTGCGAGTGGAACGCGACGCGACATGCAGCGGCATGGCGAGTTCGGCTGGGTGGCAAACGGGAACGTGATGGCAGGGACGCAGGGATGGGGCGACTGTGATGCGCCGCTCATCACATATATCTGTGTGGCGCTGTGGTAGGGGTGGATCCGGGTTTCGATCCAGATGGAAGCTGGCGAGGTCGGGTCGCGCGGGGCGCGTTAATTTGTGACTATGATTTGACGGGATTTCCGGACGCGGGGGCGGCGGCGGGTGAGGGCCACGCTGATCACGAGCAACGTTGATGGCAGCCACGTTCCGGGTTCGGGGACGGTCATAGTGGTGGTGATCCAGTTGCTAAAAGCGGTGGTATCGGTGAAGCCGGCCAGATCCGAATAAGACGAGTTGGTGAACCCATCTTTGACTGCGACGCCGAACGACGTGATGCCGAGTACAAAGGTCTGGCCGTTCCGGGTCACAAAAAGCCCGCCGCCGCTGTCGCCTGGGGCTGAAAGGTATTCCAGACCCAGGGGGGTATTGTCTCCAAAGCTGGAGGCGCTGGTATTGCCGGGCTCGTCGAAATCGACTAGCAATATTTTGGAGGAGATACTTACGTCATCGCCCTGCACATCGATCATGTTATTACCGGCGCGTTTGGTTCCGCCTGCTAGTGTGGAGCCGGTGAGGCCCGTTCCGGTTGTGCCGAACCCAACGATGGTGCCCTCCTCGACGTATTCGGACGAAGGGGCGAGGGTGGCGGGTGTAAAGCCGGTGACCGGGGTGCTCAGGCGCACGAGGGCGATGTCGTAGCCGGCCACTAGACTGCCGCTGGTGGCGCCCCATCCGGGGTGGGTGTACCAATTACTGGCGGCATATTGGGACGGCGAGGACCCGTTATACAGAGTGAAGCTCATCGAGCTGATGCCGCCGCCATTATAATTATTGCCGGCCGTGACGTGAGCGGCGGTGAGGACCCATTGGGGAGAAATGAGCACGCCGGAGGCGAGATAGCCTGAGGATCCGACTGAGTATAAAAACTTACCGACTGACTGGTAGCGGCTGTCAGTGCCCAAAGCCTGATAAAAACTATCGTTCACATCAGCGCGAATGGTGCCGCCGAAGGACGAAAGCGGCATGGCGGCCAGAGCGGCGGCCACGTAAGCTGTTCGGGCAAAAATGTTCATTATCATAGTAAAACGACGACCGATGGGAAAACAACTTTCTTGTCGCTGATTCTTGCTGACTCGCGTGCGCGCTGATTCTGGGTGGTATGGGGTTGGCTGAGCTGGGGGCGTGGGGGGGGAGGGCGGTATAAAATTCGCTGGGTGCGGGCGGCTGATTGGGCGGTAGGGTAAGAAGATGTCCTCGTTAGATGCCCTTTTTTCTCCCTGTTCGATTGCGGTGGTGGGAGCGTCCGAGCGACCGGGCAGTGTGGCGCGGGCGGTGATGGAGAATCTGCGTTGTTTTCCGGGAGTTGTTTACCCTGTGAATCCGCGGCGGGCCGAGGTGTGTGGACTACCGGCGTGGCCGTCCTTGCGGGCTATGGGTCGGCCGGTTGATCTGGCTGTTATTATTACGCCGGCGGCGTCGGTGGCTGGGGTGATGGCGGAGTGTGCGTTGGCCGGGGTCAAGGCCGTGGTGGTGATTTCGGCTGGGTTCAAAGAGACGGGGGCGGCGGGCGAGCAGATGGAGCGGGAGATTTTGGCAGAGGCGAGGCGGGCTGGGATTCGATTGATGGGGCCGAATTGTCTGGGGGTGATGGTGCCGTCGGCGGGGATGAATGCGACCTTTGCCACGCGGATGGCGGTTCCTGGGCGGGTGGCGTTTCTGAGTCAGAGCGGGGCGCTGGGCACGGCTATCCTTGATTTGAGTGTGACCGAAGGTATGGGGCTGAGGGCCTTTGTGTCGGTGGGATCGATGTTGGATG
>JALRGB010000754.1 GCA_023253575.1 Verrucomicrobiales bacterium | reverse complement strand
CATATCCAAGCTCGCGCGTCAGAGCCTGTCGCATCAGGGCAAGATTTCGATTTTCACAAAAAACGAGCGGAATGACTATCCAATAATTCGCGGTCCCAGCCGGTCCTCGCCCGCGCTTAAATCCGCGAAACGTCTGCGATTGCCAGCGTGAGATGTCGGGAGGGTCCCAGTGATGGATTGACTGCTTGCCGGAAAACTCGCCGCTGGCATGAACGAGATTGCCCGGATGCAGCCAGCTACCGCGGGCCACCTGGCGCGTCGTCCGCCCGATCGTGACCCCATACATCGTGACCGCATCTCCTTCGGAAAAGTCCCGGGTCGCACATTTATGCTTCGCCTGAACCGCCTCGCGCATCACACAAGGCACCCCGTCCAGCATGACCTGCGCGCCCGCCTCCAGCGGCCGGAGCGCGACCACGACATCGTCAGCCGGATGAATGCGGAGGATGGAAATCATGTCCGCGTTTAAACCCGGCCCGGGGGCATGCGCAATCACTTCCCCACCGAACCGGATAGAAAGAGCGTTTGCACCGGCCCCAGTGTGCGCTCACTTCCTTTATAGATGAGCTCAACTACCCCCGCCACGCAGTCCGCTCCACGTCATTGGGCCTCCATTCTTCGTAGTATCGGCCCCGGCCTGATCATCACTGCCTCCATCGTCGGCTCTGGCGAAGTGATCGCTACCCCGAAAGTGGCCGGCGAAGTCGGCTTCACCCTGCTGTGGTTCATCGTCCTCGGCTGCTTCATCAAAGTTTTTGTGCAGGTCGAACTCGGTCGCTACGCCATCGTCACCGGTCAGACGACGCTCGAGGCCATGAACAGCATTCCTGGACCCCGGTTCATCGTCAGCTGGTTGCTCTGGCTCTGGCTGGGCATGTACGTGGCGCTCGTGGTGCAAGTGGCCGGCATCGTCGGCGGGGTGGCCGATGTTTTTTCCTCGGCCGGATTGATGCTCGACAAGCGTCTGCTCGCCGCCGCCGTGGCCGGATCCGCCGCTGGGTTGCTGGCGTTGGGACGATACCGGCTAGTGGAACACGCCTCGACGATCATGGTGGCGCTGTTCACTCTGGCGACGCTTATTGCCGTCGGCTCGCTGCAATGGTCCCCTTACGCCATCACCCTCGCCAATCTGGTCGAGGGGTTTCAGTTTAAACTTCCGCCCGACACCATGACCGCCTTCGGTGCCTTCGGTATCATCGGGGTGGGCGCTTCAGAATTGATTTATTACCCGTACTGGTGCCTAGAAAAAGGCTATGCTCGCAACGTCGGGGACAAAGATGATTCGCCCGCTTGGTTGGAACGAGCCCGCGGCTGGATGCGCGTCATGCGTATCGACGCCTGGTTCTCGTTTGTCATTTATACGACCGCCACCGTCGCCTTCTATCTGCTCGGAGCCGCCGTGCTCTATGCCAAGGGATTGCAGGTCAATGATAAAGGCATGATCAATACCCTAGCTCAGATGTACGCCGAAAGTTTTGGTCCCTGGAGTCTCTACCTCTTTCTTGGCGGTGCTTTCTTCGCTCTCTACTCAACGGTCTTCGTTTCCACGGCCTCCAATGCCCGCCTGCTGGTCGATGCCGCCGCTTTGTTCAAGGTGGTGTCATACCCAACGGCTGAACATCGGGCCCGCGCCATCAAGTTCTCCGTCGTCCTGCTGCCTGCTCTTTCACTGGTTGTCTTTCTCCTCTGGGAAAAACCAGTGACTCTCGTGTTCATCGGGGCCGTCAGCCAAGGTCTCATGCTTCCGTTCCTCGCCGGCGCTGCCCTCTATTTCCGCCACCGCCGCATCGACCGCGCCCTCCAGCCCGGGAAAGCATGGACCGTCTGCCTCTGGATCGCCGCCATTTCCATGGTCAGCATCGGCATCTATCAGGTGGTCAGCGAAATGATGAAACGTTGAACCTCCTGACGCACGCGCTCCCGCATTGAGCGGCCGACTCAACGCGGAACCCGTGGGTGTCGGCTCGTTTTTCCACAGCTGGATTTAGACACCCACTTTTGTCACCGGCTGGGAGTCGGGTGAGTGGGCGTTCACGTCGGTAACCCCAGCCCCAACGGGGTGTCCCGTGAAAGGCTAGGGCGACACCCTCGTTGTTACACACATCTTAACTAAATCTGGAGAAGTGACGAATTTTTAGTTTTGAACAGGACAATTCCCCTCGCCAAGGAGCTTTCGTGCATCTGATGCACTCTTCCACCCTGGAGGGGACGCCGTTGGGAAGTGTGAGGTACAAGCTGCTGGTGCGCGCCCCGCGCCCTCGCCACTCCGCGGCGGCGAGGGCAGGCGACACTTACGAATTGTAGCCGGATTCACCATGCTCGGCGAGGTCGAGGCCCTGATTTTCCTCGTCACCCTCTACTCGCAGTCCGATCGTGGCGTCGATGACTTTCAGCAGGATGACACTCACCACACCGGATAGCAGGATGGTATAGAGTGAGGCCAGCAGCTGGGTGGTGAGCTGGCTGCCCATGGTCATGCCTTCGGCATATCCTAGGCCGCCGAAGGTGGGCGAGGCAAAGACAGCCACGAGAACGGTGCCGATGAAACCGCCCACGCCGTGGACGCCAAAGACGTCGAGTGAGTCGTCATACTTGAATTTCTGTTTCACCTTGGCGCAGAAGAACCAGCACACGAGGGCGCTGACGCTGCCGATGCAGATGGCTCCGACAGGGCCCACTTTGCCCGAGGCCGGCGTGATGGCGGCCAGACCGGCGATCGATCCGGTGGCGATGCCCAGAGCACTCGGTTTGCCTACTTTGATTTTCTCGATGATGGACCAGACGACGCAGGCGGCGCTGGCGGAGAGGTGGGTCACCACCAGGGTCATGGATGCGCTGCCATTGGCGGCCACTTGACTACCTCCATTGAAGCCGAACCAGCCGACCCACAGCATGCCGGCGCCGGCTACGGTGAAGGGCAGGTTGTGCGGCATCATCTGGGTGCCGGGAAATCCCTTGCGCGGTCCAACCATGATGCAGGCGACCAGCGCGGCCACTCCTGCCGTGATGTGCACGACAATGCCGCCCGCGAGATCGATCACATTTTTGAGACCGAAGAAATCCATTTTGTGCCAGACTCCCCAGCAGGTGGGCACATAGACGAGCAGGCTCCAGAAGATGCTGAAGACCATGATGGCGCTGAATCTCATGCGTTCCGCGAAGGCGCCGATAAAGAGCCCTGGGGTAATGAGGAAGAACATCATCTGATAGGCGAACCAGAGGGGTTCCGGAATGTTCGGATAGGCGGCGTAACTGCTCGTGGGGGTCACCCCCTTGAGGAACGCTTTTTCCAGACCGCCAAAGAAGCCGCTGTCACCGGTAAAACTGAGAGAGTAACCGCACACCAGCCAGACAAGGCTCATGACCGCCGTCAGGGCAAAACACTGCATGAAGATGGAAAGCACGTTTTTCGAGCGCACGAGACCCGCGTAAAAGAGCGCCAGGCCCGGGATCATCATGAAGAGGACGAGGGCCGTGGAGGTGAGTAGCCAAGCGGTATCACCGCTTTGGTGGGCATGGGGTTCGGCGGCGTACAACGAAGTAGAGGCACAGCACAGCGCGGCGCACACTGTGGAAAACAGGGTGACGCCACGCCGGTGACGAAAACGCGCAGAGTGAAGCATGGTCAGTTGGTGGTTCGGTGGGTTTAAAATGGATGCAGATGGTTGGTCCACAATCATCCAGCCCTCCATTAACCACAGGATATGCCATTCCGGCAGCCATTTTTTTACCCCATCAACCATCGGCGGTGGAGCCGCGGTGCTCGA
>JALRGB010000251.1 GCA_023253575.1 Verrucomicrobiales bacterium | reverse complement strand
TTACTGGCTACCTACCCCTTAGTCCTACCCCAAAGTAGGCTTATAAGCGATTCTGAAGGGTTCTGGGCTACTAGCTTGTTGATAATCTTCTTTAGTTGCTCAATTTCAGCCCGTAGACTAAGTTCTCGTTCTGCTGACATACTGAGTAGTCTAGCTTGTTCTTGGATTTCTTGAATGTTCCCGGGGGCTGGCTCGCCGTGTCATGCAGGATGTACCCGGCCCTTTCCCAGAAAACCTAGAGTCACGCCTGGCCCGCGCCTTTGTGCTGACGCTTCATCGACCCGCCTCTCCTCGTGAATTGAACTTGTTGCACCAGCACGCACAGCGGCAGTGGACCCGCTTTCAAGCGACCCCGACAGAGGCCGCCGCCATGGCGGACACACTGGAAGAAGCGGTCCTGACGAGTGCCGCCCGGGTCCTGCTCAACCTCGACAGCTTCATCACCCGCGAATGAATCCCCCCTCACACGGCACGTCCAACAGCCTCCGCGATCTCACCAGACGGCATTTTTTTGGCCGCTGCGCCATGGGAGTGGGTAGTATGGCGCTGCAGTCGCTGCTGGCCCGCGACCAACCCGCCGCGGCCGTGCCGCTCGACCCCCTTCGCCCGCTCAGCCCGCGACCGCCGCCTAGGCAGGCCCGGGCCAAAAGCGTGATCTTCCTTTTTATGGCTGGCGGTCCGAGCCAGTTGGAGCTTTTTGACGATAAACCAGCCCTGCGGCGCCTAGACGGCCAGCCGCCACCTCCCAGCCTGCTTTCAGGTCGGCGCTTCGCCTTCCTCAAAGGCAACGAAACCTTACTTGGTTCACGCCGCACTTTCAGCCAGCACGGCCAGTGCGGCATGACAATCAGCGACTTACTTCCATATCACCACAGGATCGCCGACGACGTGTGCTGGCTGCGCGGCATGTCCACCGACTTTTTTAACCACGGACCGGCCAAACTCTTCATGAATACCGGCTTCCAAGCGCCGGGCCGCCCCGCCCTCGGGGCGTGGGCTACCTATGGCCTTGGCTCCGCCTCCAGCGACCTGCCCGGCTTCATCGTCCTCCAGAGCGGACCACGCGGCCCGCGCGCCGGCTCGGCACTGTGGAGCAGCGGATTCCTCCCCACCTCCTTTCAAGGAGTCCCCTTCCGCGCCACCGGCGATCCCATCCTCCACCTCCGGAGCCCGCAAGGGCTCAGCCGTGAAGCCGAACTCGACTTCCAAACCACCGTCGCCGCCCTGAATCAAGAACAGCTCGCAGCTGCCGGTGATCCGGAAATCCTCACCCGCCTCAATAGCTACGAAACAGCCTACCGCATGCAAACCAGCGCGCCGGAACTCATGGATCTCTCGCGCGAAAATGAGAGCACCCTCGCCTTGTACGGGTGCTCACGAGAAAAACCTTCCTACGCCCGCAATTGCTTGCTCGCCCGCCGACTCATCGAACGAGGCGTGCGCTTTGTCCAACTCTACCACACCGATTGGGATCACCACGGTGATCAAGTCAATAATCTCAACGAACAACTCGAACTGCGCTGCCGCGAAGTAGACCAAGCCAGCGCCGCTCTCATCATCGATCTCAAACAACGAGGGCTGCTGGATGATACCATCGTGGTCTGGGGCGGCGAGTTCGGGCGCACCCCGATGGGCGAAGTCCGGGACACCATCGGACGGGATCACCATGTGGATGCCTTCACCATGTGGGCCGCAGGAGGCGGCATCAAACCCGGCCTTATTCATGGCGCCACCGATGAACTCGGCTTCGGCGTCGTAGAAAATGCTGTTCACGTTCACGACCTACACGCCACCCTGCTGCAACAGCTTGGCTTTGACCACGAACAACTCACATGGCGATTCCAAGGCCGCGATTTCCGTTTGACCGACGTTCACGGCCGCCCCATCACGGAAATCCTCTCGTAAAAGCTAAAAAAGCGACAAATCCGCCATCATTTCCGGGGTGGCCAAGCGGCCGCCTTGGGATACGGTGGTGTTTCCCCACAGAACTTGTTATGCGCCCCACGACCCATACCACCCGACGCAATTTCCTTAGAACAGCATCGATTACTTCTGCTATTTTTGGTGCTCCGGCAGCTCAGCTGACAGGCGAAGAGACCCGGCGGGCCGGTCAAAACGGAGGCCGGGCGCGGAACATTATTTTTATGGTCAGCGACGGGATGAACCATGGAGCCTTGTCGCTAGCGCAGCATTATTTGGGGCGGAATGGCGGCCAAGACACCCATTGGACAAAACTGTACCGAGATCATCCAGTGGTCCGGTGCCTCGCCGAGACCTATTCAGCCAACAGCCTCGTCACCGATTCGGCGGCGGCCGCCAGCGCCTGGGGAGGAGGTCACAGGGTGGATAATGGACGGCTCAATATCACTCCGGATGGCGTGCCAAAGGCCCCACTCCAGACAAAACTCAAACAAGCCAAAATCCTGACCGGACTAGTGAGCACGGCCACCATCACCCATGCCACCCCGGCTGGATTTGCAGTGACGGTTGACTCTCGCGGCAAGGAAGAGGAAATTGCCAAGCAATATGCCTCCCATCGCGTCGACGTCATGCTGGGGGGCGGGCGAAAATTCTTCAATGACGAACTTAAGAGCGCGATGGCGAAGGACGGGTACGAAATATTTCAGTCCAACGCCGACTTGGAAGCGGCCTCGGCCGCGACGGCCCGGCCGGTCTTGGGAGTTTTTGCGGAAGGCTATCTGCCTTATGCCATTGACCGGGCTGCGGAGGAATCACTGCAGAAAAAAAGACCCTTGCTGAGCGAGATGGCCCGTTTTGCGGTGGATCGATTGTCGGCTCTTCCGAATGACGGATGGTTCTTGATGGTAGAGGGGGCCCGCATTGATCATTGTGGCCATGCCAACGATGCTGCCGGCAGCATTCACGAGCAGCTGGCTTTCGATCAGGCCGTCGGCGCCATGGTGGAATATGTTTCAGGACGCAACGACACGCTGCTGATCGTGACCACCGATCACGGCTGTGGTGGACTGCAACTCAATGGCGGGGCGGGAAAAGCGGGCCAACCGATGGCACCCGGCATCTATGGCGGAACCAACGAGGCCTTTGATCATCTCCGTCAATTTAAGATGTCCCTCGAGGGAATGGCCACCCAAGCCGGTGGTCTGAGCGGTCCCCCGCTCCGGGAATTCCTCAAAATGCACAGTGGGCTGGAGCTGAATGACGACGAAATCAAAGCCGTTCAAGGTCTCAAAAGCCATGATTTAGCCAGAGTTTTCGCCACTCACCATGGGGTCAGCTGGACGAGCGGCAATCATACAGCCGACTTGGTAGAGTTTTGCGCACTCGGACCAGGCAGCCAGCTTTTCCCCGCCTTTGTCCGGAACTATGAAGTCCACAATCTGCTTCTGCAGGCCTACGGACTAGCCTGAGCCATGAAAAACCGGGCGGCCGGAACGCCAAGCGGCGACTCCCCGAGGGCCAAGGGCGAGAGCGCAAGCCGCCGCCGTCCCGCCCCGCCAAGCCGCTGCATCCAATGCGAGTGCCGTTGCGTTTTACTGGGTTCTAACCACATTGATCCATGCCTAATGCTACCCTTGATTTTCCGATTAACCTCGACGCCTCGACGCGCGAATTTCCGCCCTTCAGTCTAACCCGACTGCTGGGAACTGTGTTCACACCCACACAGGATTGTCGCGTCTGCATCCTCATTGATTTGGAAAACCCCGCGGAAGAAATGACCGATTTCGGGTTTCTTCGCAATCCGCAGTACTCAATTCAGCGTCATGCTCATGACGTCTTTTATCAGGGATTGTTGAATGGTGGAATGGAGGAACTGGGGCTGACTGGAGGTGAGATTTTCGCCTACAAGATGACCTATGGTTCAAATCTTGATTTGGACGACGAAGCATGGACGCCTTCGGGAGCGCAGATCAGTCTGGCTCAGGATGTTTATCCGGAATATGACCTGATCCTCTGCATCAGCACCTATTCAGCGACGGCCCCCTTGACGGCTCTGGCAAAAAAATTCCTTTTCCGTGGCGCTACCATGCACGGGATGAATCCGGTTATTTTGCGGACCGGTCTAGCGGTTGATTATAATGAAGTGAGCCGTGATGCGGAGAAGCTTCGTTTGGCCATGACTCGGGCGGACGAGATCGACATTGATTTTGAACTGGAAGGGGGTGAAATCCTTACGGCCAAGCTGTTGCTTGACGGTCAGGAGGCGCAAAAGTCTCACGGTCTGTGCCAGGGACGGGAGCCGGACATTGCCAATTTGCCCGCGGGAGAAGTATATTTTGTACCGACGGGAGCGGAAGGGTTTTTCCCGATGAAGTATGCGGACGGCACGCTGGGCAAGCTGACGGTGACCGGTGGGCGCATCATCATGAGTGAATTGTTGGAAGGCGATCCGGCCACCATTGCGGATCATAACCAGAGGCTTGCTGACGACCCGATGACCGGAGTTCTGGGCGAGCTTGGCTTTGGCACTCAGGTACTGCCAGTGTCCGCAGCCGACATCCAAGATGAGAAAGTGCTAGGCACCTGCCATCTGGCCACGGGCCGGGACGATCATCTCGGCGGCCATATCACGCCGGATCTGTTCAAACACCACCGGAATGCCACCCATGACGACATCCTCTTTGCCCCTCACAAAACACCAAATTTTAACCTCAAAGAAGTGCGCATGAAACGGGGTGACCAACAAGAAATCCTCATTGAGAATTTCCGTCCGTCCCGCTATTTGCTCACCGCCCTGACTCGTTAAACGAGGGACTTCACCATCACCTTCGAGTTTCTGCCGCTGGCCAGCAATTTTTGGCGGCGGACCGGCGGTAGGATGCTCGCCGGCGCCGATTTGAACCCGCATTTTTGCTCGAAATAACGCCACGCTTGCGTGCTCAGCGCCAGAATGCGCTCAGCCCCCCGCTCACGAGCTTTCTTTTCGGCAAAAGCGACCAGTTTGCGGCCGTGGCCGGAATTCTCATGCGAATTGCGGATGTAAAGACAAGCCAGCTCCGCAAGTTTGTGTTCCGGATAATGATGCACGGCCACCACCCCCACCGGATTGCCGTCGGTTTCCAGCAGGAAATAATCCCCCAAGGCCGCCTTCATCTCACGCCGGGTCCGCGGTAAAATTTCGTCATCCGCAACCGACTGGCGAATCATGCTCATCATCGCCGGAATATCATAAACCTCGGCAGGACGAATCTGTTGGTATTCGTCAGCGTATATCATCGTGCCCACCCCCTCGTTGCTGAAAAGCTCGTCCAGCAACACCTCGCCATCAAGTCCGTTAACGATGTGAACCCGCGCAATCCCGCTCGCACAGGCCCGCGCCGCATTGGAAAGCGCGGAAATCGTCGCTAAATCACTCTTGGGATCAAGCGTGGTCGCAAGTTTTTTCGCCTCCTCAATCGAAAGAGCCGGCAGACGAGACCCGTCGGCATTCTTCAAGCCTGCGGCCGTGACATAAATGATTTTTTGCGCCTTCATGGCAATGGCCACCGCCAAAGCCGCCGCATCGGAATTGAGGCGCAACACGCCCCCCTGCCCGTCATACCCAATAGGTGAAACAACCGGAATCATCTCGTTGGCAAGAATCGCCTGCAACCCACGGGCATCCACTTTCTCCACAGTGCCCGTATGCTCGAGATCTCTCCCTTTAATGATGCCAGCCGGATGCGCTTCCAGCCACGTGCCCACCGCCCCACGCAGATCAACCGCCGTCAATTGCTGGAGAATGTGACTGTCGAGCAGATTGATCGCCTCTTCGGAAATCTCCAGAGTCACAGCATCGGTCAACCCTAATCCATCAGAACTCGTAATGGGCACACCCCGCGCCGTCGAAAGAGCCCGAATCTGGTGACTGGCCCCGTGCACCAATACAACCTTAACACTCAATGAGTCGAGCACCGCAATATCCAGTAGCAAACCGAGAAAATACTCACTTGCGACCACCTCGCCATCAACGGCGATGACAAAAACGGCGCCGCGGAATTGCGGCACATATTGCAGGATACCGCGCAGGTCCGCGAATTTCATGATGGAGATTATTTCAGAGGGTAGACTGAGAATGAACGCGAGGTGATGGAATCTGATTACGAAATTGAGCGGGGGCGGGTGCTAGGTGGTGGATGAACCTCATCACACCCTCGTTGTTGGCCTTTTGTATCGTCTTCTCCACCGGAGCAGGGATGGTTTCGTGTCGTTCGATACCGTCCATCTACAGCTTAACGGACAGCGAGGCCTTCTTCCAGAGTGAAGTGAAGCCGATTTTTGAAATGAATTGTCTGAGCTGCCATCAGGGAGCGTCCCCCGAGGGCCCCGGCCGCTTGAACTTATCAACGCGCGAAACCACTCTGGCCGGCCGTTCAAAAACCGGACTTCGCTCGAGTAATAAGTAAATCCCGGAATACCGGGTGTTGATTCCCCCGGGGCGGTTAGGGTTGGGGCAATGAATCGCCGCCGTTTCCTCACTACCTCAGGAGCCATGCTCACCCCTGCCTCATGGGCGGCGCTCACTCCGGGGTCGGTGCGGACGATTTCGCTTTTTCATACGACTGATCTTCACGGACATATTTTACCGACCCAATCGTACGAAGGACTAGTTCATGTCGGTGGCCTCGCCCGTTGCGCCACCGTCATCAAACAATGGCGCGCCGAATCACCGCACCATCTTCTCGTGGATGTCGGCGACCTGTATCAAGGAACGGAGGTGGGGCTGCGCTCGAAGGGGCAGGTCATGGTCAGCCTGCTCAATGCGCTCCACTATGACGCTTGGATCCTTGGTAATCATGATTTTGACTGGGGGCGCGACGCACTGGATGCGGCCATGGCCAAGGCCGCCTGCCCCATTCTGGCAGCAAACCTTCGTTTCGGAGGGCGGGCGGCCGGTGATCAGGAAAAAGGCAGCCCACTGGCACGACTGGCCCCGCATCTCCTGCGCGAGGTGGGCGGTATCAAAATTGGCATTGTGGGCGCGGTGACACCGGGACTGGCCAGCTGGCTGACACCTCAAGTCCTGCGAGATGTCGAGGCTCTCGATCCCCTGGAACCCGTGCGGGCGTCCGTCCGTGAACTAAAAGCGGCCGGAGCCCAAGCCATTATTGTCGCCGGGCACATGGGTTTGCGCAGCGTGGATTTTCTTCGCGATGATTTTGCCAACCGGGTCTCAGACCTGACAAAGGAAGTACTAGATGTGGATGCATTCATTGGCGGGCATACGCATCAAGACATTCCAACCGCCCGGACGCACCGGGTACCCTATTCCCAAGCCGGCTATCATGGAATCCACCTCGGACGGCTTGATCTCGCCTTCCACGTCGAGAGCGGCAAGCTTTTGAGCGTACGCCCCTTCACCGTCATGATGGACGATAGATATGCGCTCGATCCCGGCGTGCTGTCGCTCGTCAAAGAGGATTTGGACATCGCGGAAACTGAGTTGAATAAACCTGTTGGACAGGTCGTGGGACGGCTCTCAGCCAAAGCAGGACCCGGCGCTCCCAGCCAACAGGAACAGTTGATCGCCCAGGCCATCAAAGAAGCACTGCTGAGCCGAGCCGTGCCCGTAGACGGCGTGCTGCACGGTTCTTTTTCCAATCAAGACCTCGAGCCCGGCCCGAAATCCGTGGCCGATCTCTGGAACCTAATGCCCTATGAAAACTGGGTCGTCACCGGCTCGCTCACTCACACCGAAATAGTCGCCATCCTTGAGGAAGCCTTTACCAGCGAACGCAACAGCCGGAATCTCATGGGCTTCACCGTGCGCACCACCGGGACCAGAAAAAACCCAAAAATCACCGAGCTGCTCGATGCCGCAGGCCAACCGTTGGATCCATTCCACCGCCACCGCATCGCCTTTAATAGCTATGATGCCCAATCGGCAGGTGAACGACTCCCACGCCTCCGGGCAATCCTGCGCCAGCCAGAGGCGGAAACCACCTTTCATCACTTGGAAACGCGCCACGCCATGATCGATTTCTTCCAAAAACATGGAACCGTGTCCTCAGCCACGATCGAGGCAGCTGGGTAACAGCATGAATCGATACGATTTTTAGCGAAGAGTTACAATAAATCACCGTCTCGCGACGTCTTAATGACGATGAAACGCGATTCCAGCCCCCATTCGACCCCACCTCTCAGCACGGAGCGCGGGAAGTTGTTGCGCGATTATTTTTTAAATGCCCTGACCCTCGCCTTGATGAAGGAAATGAGCACCTCGGCGACAACTCCCGCCTGCCCGACACCACTACCCGTGAGACCGCGCGCAGAGCGCACCCCGTCTCCGGCCTGAAATGAGCGCCGAGCCTAAAATCAGAGCGGCAACATAAGCTGCCTCACCGGAGCGAAACTGCGCCGGTGAAGAGGAGTCACCCCGAGCGACGCAAGCGCCGCCAGATGGGCCGCCGTTCCATAACCTTTGTGCCGGTCAAAACCATAACCCGGAAATTGCTGGTCGGCCGCTGTCATCAATCGATCCCGAGTCACCTTCGCGATAACACTCGCCGCAGCAATGGACAAACTCAGCGCATCCCCACCGACAACAGCTTGATGAACAAAAGGAAATGGCACCATGGGCAGGCCATCAACCAACAAAGCGCAAGGCCGCTCCGGCAACGCCCGCACCGCACGCTCCATCGCCAAATGAGACGCCCGCAAAATATTCAAACGGTCGATCTCCTCAACATCAGCGGACCCGATGCCAATCCATACCCGCGCGTCAGCTTGTAGCTCGCCAAAAATCCGCTCTCTCCGCGCCGGGGTCAGCTTCTTGGAATCATTGAGAACCGAGTGACAAAAATCAAAAGGAAGCACCACCGCCGCCGCCACCACCGGACCCGCCAGACAGCCGCGCCCCACCTCGTCCACACCCGCCACCCACCGGGCTCCCGCCAGCCAGTGCGCCCGCTCATACTCCAATGTGCATGCCATAAGGATTCAAGAAAAGACCCGGTCCCCTCATCGGGAGACCGGGCCATCGTGACAATCAAGCGCAGTCCAGACTACTCTTCAGGATTGAAGAGATTGTTCTGGTCGATTTCTTCGCTGTAACCAGTGGAGAAAAGCTCAACCTTCTGACCACCGCGGGTCGCCATCACTTTGAAGTTATCGGCGGACTTGATAGACTCCGCTTTGGCGGCGCCGCTCACGTACACGATGATAGCTTTCGTGCCTTTCCAGACGCCACCTTTCTTGTTCGGCACGTCGGTGTATTGTCCTTTCTGCTCCGAGAAGCCGTCCGCCAACAAAGGCAGATTGGAGGTCGAAGTCGTATTCAGACCGCTGAGGTAAGCCCAATGGTTTTCACCACGCTCCAGACACTGGGCGAAGTCGGGTTTGTTGCCGATGTCACCATCTGGTCCTTTGCCGCCCTTGGAGCTCGCGTGCCAAGCTGAATTCTGCACGTAAAATGGTTTTTCTTCCTGCAGCTGGTCGGGGAACATTTTGCGGAAGGCGTCATTGGCGCTGTTTTCCGCAATGGGGAATGTCCCTTCGTTGTCATTTGCGTACAACATGAGGGCCTTGTGAATACCACCCGCCTGCAGCGTGGAGGTAGTGACCGCGGCACTCATCCGAGCCGTGTTCATGACCGGAAGAGCGACCGAAGCGAGCAGCGCGATGATCGAGATGACCACGAGCAGCTCGACTAGGGTGAACCCTTTATTCGACTGTTTGTTGATTTTCATTGAGTTATGGGTTTATATGCTATTATTATTTTATGTTCTAATCAAGGCGGCTTTCTCGGCCCGGACATTCCGGCTTCCAATCAACCGTCACCGAAGCGTAAGGAATCCCCCTAGAATCAGCAACTCCAATCAAACTCCCGGCCGAAAATATGTTCAAGAGCATTTTAAAAAATCATTCTGATGAGCGACGCTTGGCCCCATGAGCTTTATTTCTGAAGGTTGTCGAGTGGAGTGCGCGCCGGATGCCGCGGCCGCGGGCCTTCGAGCGGCTGAGCTGGGGGCGTCGATGATGCGTGCGGCGGTGGCTCAACGTGGCTGGGCGTCGGTGATTCTGGCCACCGGGGCCTCGCAGGCGTCCATGTTGCACGCTTTGGCGGCCGCCCCCGGGCTGGCATGGGAGAAGGTGACGTTTTTTCATCTGGACGAATATCTCGGCCTGCCCGTGACGCATCCAGCGTCATTCCGGCGGTACTTATGGGAGCGCTTTCAAGCGCGTCTGCCGGTGCCAGTCAGGGGCTTTCATTATCTGGATGGAGAAGCCGCTGATCCAGCCGCCGAGTGTGCCCGCATGGGGCGGCTCATCTCGGAGGAACAAATTGATGTCGCCATGATCGGCATCGGGGAAAATGCACATCTCGCCTTTAACGACCCTCCCGCTGACTTCACCACCGAAGAACCTTATCTGGTCGTGGAACTCGATGACGCCTGCCGCCGCCAGCAACTGGGTGAAGGATGGTTTCCCACACTCGAGGCCGTGCCCCGCAAAGCTCTGAGCATGAGCATTCGGCAACTCCTCAAAAGCAGAGCACTAGTCGTCACCGTACCCGACCAACGCAAGGCCATCGCCGTCCGCGACAGCCTTGAAGGCCCCATCTCACCACTGGTCCCAGCCTCGATTTTACGCCAACATGGCTGCTGCCATGTGATTTTAGACCCGGCTTCAGCTGCTCTGTGCACATCGCTGACGCAGCCAACCATCCCTGCGGTCAGGCCGGAAACAACAGGAGGGTGAAGGCGACCAGCGATCACGCCAGCCGCCGACCAGACAAGACGTTCATCACGCCAGCCGCTGCGCCAGCCATGCTGGCAGATCGCTGATTTTGATGCGATGCTGGGCGCCTCCATCGCGCTCGCGGACGGTCACTGTGTCCTGCAACTCCGGCCCTTGTTCCCCGAGGGTCTCGAAATCAACAGTCACGCCAAAGGGCGTGCCCACTTCATCTTGGCGAGCATAGCGGCGGCCGATGCTGGCGGTCTCGTCATAGAAACACACCATGGATTTTCGGAGCAGGGCATGGACTTCGCGCGCTTTGGCCACGAGTTCAGGCTTGTTTTTGAGCAGCGGAAAAATGCCAACTTTGATCGGGGCCACCCGAGGGTGGAGGCGCAGCACGGTGATCGTTTCACTCTTCCCTTTGTCGTCCGTTTTGACTTCTTCGCAGAAAGCCGTGCACAAAATCGCGAGGGCAAGGCGATCCAGACCGGCCGACGGCTCGATAACATGCGGTACATAATTGCCCTTGAAAAACCGCTCGCACCAATGACGCGTCTCCTCCTCAGGAAGTCCCTGCGCCCCCTTGTCCCGCTGCTCAGCCAGCTTTTTCTCGACGAAGGCCGATCGGCGCGCGTCATCCCATGCCGCAACCGCCATTTTCAGCGGTTCGTCAAAAAACTCCTGCGGTTTGCCACTGTGTTTTTGGTGAGCCGAGAGATCGAAATCACCGCGGGCAGCAATCCCCTCAAGCTCTTCCGTCCCAAAGGGAAACTGACACAGGATATCAACACAAGCGCGCGCGTAATGAGCGAGCTCCTCTTTCGTTTGCCAATGGTAATCAAGCACATCAGTGCTCAGACCAATGCCGTTGTAGAATTTCGTGCGCTGATCTACCCAGTAGCGATGCCACATCTCCCAGCCCCAGTCATCCTGCGGAACCGACAAGTCAACCCCCTCAGCATACACCGCCACCCGGCCGTGCACCGCCTCAATGGCCTCATCCGGCTTGATGAAAAACTCGAGTTCCATTTGCTCGAATTCCCGCGATCGAAAAGTGAAATTCTTCGGCGTCACTTCGTTCCGAAAGGCTTTGCCGATCTGGCAGATTCCGAATGGAACTTTGATGCGGCTGGAATCGAGCACATTTTTAAATTGAGCAAAAATCGCCTGCGCCGTTTCCGGCCGGAGATACGTCACATCCGCCTCCGTCGCCGTCGGCCCAAGAAATGTGCGCAGCATCAAATTAAACGGCCTCGCTTCGTTCAGACGCCCGCCCGTTTCAGGATGAAAATCCACCGAATCCTCCACTACCTCAATCTTCTCCTCCCCTAGCAAAACAATGAGCTCGGCCGCTCCCGCACTCTCGCCCGCATTCTGCGCTATGAACGCCCGGACCCGCTTGCGGAAACTCTCAATATGCTCGCCATTCTTCAGCAATGCCTCAATCACACGCGCGCTCTTCCACCCCGTCGGCGATTCCGCACCCGAAAAACGCATCGCTGTTCCCGATTGAGGGTCCACATGATCAGCGCGCACTCGCTTGTTCGTAAGCGTGCACTCGCGCATCAAATCAGCAAAAGTATCCACATGACCCGAGGCTTTCCAGATCGCCGGGTTCATCAAAATGCTGGCGTCCAATCCCAGCACATCATCGCGGTCACGGGTCATGGTGCGCCACCACGCGTCCCGCAAGTTGCGCTTCAATTCCGCCCCCAGCGGACCGTAGTCCCAAACACCGCCACACCCTCCATAAATTTCAGATGATTGGAAAATAAATCCCCGGCGCTTGCAGAGGCTGACAATTTTTTCCATCAGGAGTGGTTCTTTGGTAGCTGCGCTCATAAAAATGGTGGGGTGGATGCAAGAAAATAGGGGAGACGATCAGGGGCCCGGGTCCCCTCGCCCGCGGAAAACAAGTCAAGCGCAGAAACAGGTGACCGGAAACCGGAAACCCGACGCGTCGTTCCTTTTTTCAGGGCAAGAGCTGGGTTTCGCGCACCATAATCTTGGTGGCCTCACTTCCCAACAAATCCTTGAGACGAGTTTGCAACTGTGTTTCCGCCTCTGCTTTAAGGTCTGATTGTTCCGCATCAAGGCGCGCTTGAGCCAGCATCTGACGAGTGGCCAATTCCTGATGTTCCGGAGTGATTTTGTTGATGAGGCCATTGTCAGAGAAAAAAACTTCGTAGTTCTTCAACTCGACGCTGGTGATAGTGGCCGGGGGAAAATCCGCCTTCACTTCACCGGTGGCCTCATCCACGGTCACTGTCAGTGGCTTACTCAGGTCATAACCAGCCTTGACGATAAAATCTCCCCGCAGGATGAGCGTCGCTTTGCTCCCGAACACGGTTGTTTCCATCTTGATCATCGTCTGCGCTTTGCGTTGAATGACGTTAAACTCGGCAATGGCCGCCTTCTGCAGAGTGATCGTGTTCGACGCCACGGTGAACTGCTCGCCAGTGATGGTTTCAAGCGCCTCGACCACAGTGTCGCGCAATCCCCCGGCCGCTTTCTCCGCCGGACGAACCAGCAGCAGCCACGCCACCGCACCCCCAGCGATGATGACCACGGACAAGCCGAGACCCGCCCACAACCACCCCAGACCTCCCGTTGCCGAGGAGGCTTTGTCCACAGAAGAAGCCGCTGGGAGCGGCTCCTCAGCGCGAGAATGAATTTCAGAAACAGGCATCGGGCAGTGGC
>JALRGB010000628.1 GCA_023253575.1 Verrucomicrobiales bacterium | reverse complement strand
CAACGCCTTGAAAAACGCGTGCGTGAAAAGGTGGAAAAAGGCGGCCTCTTTGGCCAGCAACCCAACGGCCATCACCATGTAGCCGAGCTGCGAGAGCGTCGAATACGCGAGGATCTTTTTGATGTCGTTTTGCTGGGTGGCGCAGAGGGCGGCGAACAAGGCGGTCAGGCCTCCGGTCCAAGCGATGACATGGGCGGCGGTGGCGGCATCGGGCAGGGCCAGCAGGAACGAGACCCGGATCATCATGTAGACGCCGGCGGCGACCATGGTGGCCGCGTGGATCAAGGCGGAGACGGGAGTCGGTCCTTCCATGGCGTCGGGCAGCCAGACATGCAGCGGCAACTGGGCGCTTTTACCGACGGCACCGCAGAAAATACACAGAATCGCGGCCGTCAGCCAGCCAGGGTCGACCGTCATGCCGCGCACGGCTGATTCAATCCCGTCAAAAGTCACACTGCCCGTCGCTTTCCAGAGCATGAGAATGCCAATCATGAATCCGAAGTCGCCAATGCGGTTCGTCAGAAAGGCTTTTTTAGCGGCTTCGGCTGCGGAATTCTTTTCAAACCAGTGACCGATGAGCAAATAGCTGCTCACGCCGACGAGTTCCCAGAAAATGAACATCATGGCCAGATTGTCGGCCAAAACGATGCCAGTCATCGAGAACATGAACAACGACAGCCCGCCAAAATACCGCGCTTTGCCATCGTCGTCTTTCATGTAGGCCAGCGAGAACAAGTGGACGAGGGTGCCGATGAACGTCACGACGAGCATCATGCCGGTGGCGAGCGCGTTGATCTTGAACCCAATGTTCAGCTGGAGCATGTCGCCCAAGTTAATCCACGACCCGAGGGTGACGGTCGTTGAGTCGCTGCCGGTTTTCGTCCAGAGGACAAGGCTGAGGATGAGAGTGAGCACTACCGATCCGACGGACACGGCCGGAGCCAGTCCTTTCATCGGTTTGGGTAGGAGCAGGATCTTGGCTGCGGCGAGGAGCGGCAGAAAGAGGATGGTGGCGGGCAGCAGCGCGGTCACGGAGCGGGCGGTAAAAGATGGGGAAATGAGCGGCAGGACGGAGCTGGGCTAGCCGCCCAGAGATTTGAGATCCTCCACGTGGACGGTCTGTTTGGCTCGGTACAAGGCGACAATGATCGCCAGTCCCACCGCTACTTCGGCGGCGGCCACTGTGATCGTAAAGAAAACGAGGAGCTGGCCGTGGTGATTGGGCAGTCCGTTGACAAGGCCAAACCGGGAAAAAGCGACGAGGGTCAGGTTCGCGGCCGAAAGCATCAACTCCAAACACATGAAGATGATGATGATGTTTCTTCGAACAATGACCCCAGTGAGGCCAATGGTGAAGAGCAGTCCGCTGACGAGAAGATAGCCGTTGAGCGTGCCCATGGGAATTATTTAGACGCCTCCTTTTTGCTGAGCGCGACCACGCCCACGGTCGCCCCGAGGAGGAGCAGGCCAATGACTTGAACGTGGAAAACGTATTCGGTGAAAAGTAGAGTGCCCAGCGCCTTGGTATCTTCATACGCCTGCCCATCGGGCACGACCAGCGGGGGCAGGGTGGCTTCGCCTTTGGGGAATGTGCCGAGGACATGCAGCAACGTGCCAACGAGGCACAGCGCGACCACGGCACCGCCGGCCACCGCCCAGGCGTTCAGCGCCCGTCGGGCCTCCTCCTTGAGGTCGAGAAGCATGATGATGAAAAGAAACAACACCATGACCGCCCCGGTGTAGACGAGGATTTGAATGATGCCGAGGAAATGCGCGTCCAGCGAAATGAACAGCGAGGCCAGACCCACAAAACTGACCACCAGGCAGAGCGCGCTCGCCACGGGATTACGGTTGACCACCACCCCCACTCCAAAGAGTAGCATGATGGCGGAAGCGATGGTGAAAACGAGCGAGTCCAAGGGATGAAAAATGGCAGAGGGGCCGGGTGTGCTGACGAAAATGAATCCGTTTATTTGAGATCATTCCATTTGTTGACCAGACCGGTGCGGATGCCACCGATTTCGTACAAACGGGTTTTATCGTGGACCATTTCGGCGCGGGACGTGCCGGTAATGGCGTAGTCTTTGCGGAGGAAAATCGCTTGTTCCGGGCAAACTTCCTCGCACATGCCGCAATAAATACAGCGAATCATGTCGATCTTGAATTCCCGCGGGGCTTTTTCGACTTTAGCGAAGGCGTCGTCTTTGGGGAGTTCACCTGGGGTGATGGTGATGGCGCGGGGTGGGCAGATGAACTCGCACAGCTGGCAGCTCACGCAGCGTTCGCGTCCATTTTCATCCGTGACGAGGGCCGGGGCACCGCGGTAATAATCCGGAAGCTGAGCATCCCATTTTTCTTCGGGATACTCCATGGTGAACTTCGGTTTCTTCGCGTTGATTTGCAAGAACGTGCGCACGGCATGGCCGAGGGTGATGATCAACCCTTTGGCAATGGTAGGGAGATAGATTTTCTCCCCGAAGGTAAGTTTTGGACGCTTGAGAAGTTTGGTGGCCATGGCGGTCGGGAAATTAGCTGATGTACCACAGAATGCCTGCCGTCAGCAGTACGTTGGCCAGACAGATCTCGAACATCCAGATCCAGCCAAGACGCATCAGCTGGTCGTACCGGAATCGAGGCAGTGTCCAGCGCACCCAGATGAAGAAAATCAGAAAGGCAATCAACTTGCTGAAAAACACGGCCGTATGCAAAAGGCCAACCCAGACGGTCCCTTTCGGCAAATAGTTGTCGAGCCCGAGCGGAAGCGACCAGCCGCCTAAAAACAGCGTGACCGTAATCCCCGAACCCACAATCATGGCCGCATACTCGCCCATGAAAAAGAGGGCGAATTTCATCGAGGAATATTCCGTATGGTACCCGCCCACCAGCTCGGTTTCACATTCAGGCAGGTCGAACGGCAACCGGTTGGTCTCGGCAAACATGGCAATGACAAAGGTGACAAAGGCCAATCCCAGCGGAATCAATAACAGCCAGCGATCGAGATCAAATCCGTCCCTCAGCGAATACGGCAGCAAGTTCCAGCCGTGCTCGGATTGTTGCTGGGAAATCGTCACCAGATTCAGTTCCCCCATGACCAATAACACCGGCACCAACGACAACCCCAAGGAGATTTCATACGAAATCATCTGGCTGGTCGACCGCACGCTGCCGAAAAATGGATATTTCGAGTTCGACGACCACCCGGCGAGGACGATGCCGTAGACGCCGAGGGAGGCGATGGCGAAGACGAAGAGCGGGCCGACGTTGAGGTTGGCGATAACCAGCGGGATGGTCCGCTCGGATCCATTCCAAGGGATAGTGATGCTGCTGCCGAACGGCAAGACCGCGCAGGTCAGAAGGGCGGGCACCAAACAAAGGGCGGGAGCCAGCCAGAAATAGAATTTTTTGACGTGGGCCGGCGTAAAATCTTCCTTGAGGATGAACTTGATACCGTCAGCCAGCGGCTGAAAAAGCCCCAAGAAACTGACGTCCTTTTTAAACCCTAGGAGGGTGAGTGGCAGGCCGACGCGGTTGGGGCCGACGCGGTCTTGAATGATGGCGCTGACCCGCCGTTCGGCATAGACCGTATAACTCACCAGTCCGAGGATGGCCACAAAGCACAGTCCAACGATCTTGATCAGGGTGGTGATGAGGGTGAACGAGAGCCAGTCCATGGAAATGATGTTTTCGAGGCGCAGCGCTCAGGCGCGGGTGGGCGGGTATGAGGCGCTGGGCATCGAAGGTGGTGGGTGTGATGGCCGGGTCAGGCAGGAAAAAAAAAGGCGGGTGAAGGCGGGTTATCCGACGATGATGCCCCGGGTTTTGCGGTCTGCTTCGCGATGGAGCAGGGGAATGACTTCGGATGAGGGCAACAGTGGTAGCCCAGCATCACCGATCTTGCCCAGACTGAGCCCGCCGAATTCTGGAATTTCGGTGGCCATCGATTTAAAGACGTCCTCGACCAGATACAATCCGTTGGTTCCGGTCAGAGCCTGAGTCAAATCGCGCAGTACTTCCCAATCGTCGCGCGCGTTGCCGGGGGGCTCGCTGGCTTTGTTGAGACGCTGCAGGCGGCCGGTGGCATTGATCATCGAGCCGCGTTTCTCCGACCACGCGGCGGTCGGCAGGACCACGTGGGCCAGTTCCGCCATGGCGTTGGCCATGACATGAGCCGCGACTAGCAGATCCAGCCGACTGAGTTCTTCCACCGTGAAGCCGGCCTGCTCCAATAGGTTTTCACGCCAGGCAATCACCGCTTTGATTTCACCAGAAGCGACTTTTTGCCGGATCGTCGCCAGACTTGAGCCCGGACGGTCACAGAAAATCAGTCCGGCGCCCGCCGTATTCGGGTTCCGGTCGGCCGATACCAGATAGTTGTCCGCCGCGCCCGTCCGCGGGACAATGTCAAGCAACTCGGTCTTAAGCGCCGCCGCCAGTTTCTTCAGCATAAACAACTCTTCGTTGGTCATGCGTCCCGATCCAATAATAGCAATCTGGTCACCCCGTAGGCCGCGAAGTTTGTCAGCGACCGCACTCGCCGCCTGCGGCCACGTGGTCGTCCGATGATGCGCCCCGTCTTTGATCATCGGATCAATCAACCGCCGGTCACTATTGACCCAATGGAAATCCAAACGCCCCTGATCGCACATCCACGTCGAGTTGACGTCGTCGTTCTGGCGCGGGGTCTGGCGGTAGATGACGCCTTCCCGGGAGCCGATCTCGGTGTTGCACCCACGGGCGCACCCCGTGCAGAAAGAAGGGGTCTCTTTAAGAAACCAGACCCGCATCTGAAACCTAAAATCTTTGCTGGTCAACGCACCCACTGGACAAATGTCCACCGTGTTGAGCGAATAATTGTGATCGAGCCGCTGGCCCGG
>JALRGB010000585.1 GCA_023253575.1 Verrucomicrobiales bacterium | reverse complement strand
ACGCTGCCCAAGGCGGATCGCCAGAAAGGGCGCTTTCGGACGTTCATGCTGTTTACGCTGCGCCAGTTTATCGTGGATTACCGTCGTCGTCAGGGCGCCCTGAAGCGGGGATCCGGCCGTGTTGTCTCGATAGAAGAGGTGGATCAAGAGGAAGCCATGGCCATGCTGACGGCGCGCCCCCAAGAGGAACTCGCTTTCGAGGTTGATTTTGCTTTGTGTTTGCACCGCCGGGTCATTGAGTCCTTGCAGCAAGAATATTCTCTTCGTCGGCAAGCCGCTGTTTTTGAGTCCTTGCAGCCGTTGATTTTGGATCGTGAAGCGGTGCCGGGTCCACTGCCGGGCATGGAAGGTGTGGCCGTGCGCCAGGCGCTTTCGCGGCTGCGTTCGCGCTATGGCTCCAAATTCCTGA
This sequence comes from Verrucomicrobiales bacterium, assembly GCA_023253575.1. Taxonomy (GTDB): domain Bacteria; phylum Verrucomicrobiota; class Verrucomicrobiia; order Verrucomicrobiales; family V1-33; genus CAJBME01. The sequence continues at coordinate 1,636 of JALRGB010000585.1, read as the reverse complement.
AACAGGTGCAGTTGATTATCGATGAGGGGGAGCAACCGGAAGAAGAAATGATCCAATTGCTCAAACTCGTCCTGATTGGGCTGCGGATGGAGGCTTGAATGGTCTGGACAGGCGGTTGTTTTTAACCGCTTGACATATTCGCTCAATTATGAACGATCGGGTGTAGCAATGAGTATTGTCCGATCCCCCGGCGCATTCTCTCCTGTTCATGGAGCGGATACCGTTGGGCTTTTGAGTGAAGTCACGAACGCGGGGAGCATTGATCTGGGGGACGTTCCCGAAGAGATTTTCCACTGTTTGGGCGAAGTGGTGCGGCCAAGGGGGGCGGCTGGGCCGGTGGATGAAAGGGCTCTGTGTGGATCGTGGATCGGACGTTATCAAGTCCTTGATGTGCTGGGGCGCGGGGCTTTTGGGGTCGTTTACCGAGCGGAACAATTGCAGCCCATCTACCGCGAGGTGGCCCTGAAGATCATTCGCACTTCGGTTGAATCCCACGAGGTGATCGAGAGATTTGAAGAGGAACGTCAGACGTTGGCCCGGATGCAGCATCCAAGCATCATCGCGGTACTCGATGCGGGAACCACTGACGGGGGCAGTCCTTATTTTGTCATGGAGCGGGTCGACGGACAGCCTGTGACCCACTACTGCGATCAGCGGAAGCTATCGATCACTGAACGCGTGGCCCTTTTCCAGCAGATTTGCCTCGCCGTGCATTACGCTCATCAAAAGGCGGTACTGCATCGTGATCTCAAACCCTCCAACATTCTCATCACGGAAATTGACGGCCAGCCAGTGCCTAAGATCATTGATTTTGGGATGGCTCAGGCCATGGCCCCAGCTTCCGGTGAAAAACAACCCGGGGAGATCGACCGTCCCGCCTTCATTGGCACGCCTCCGTATGTGAGTCCCGAGCAAACCGCCGGCTCGCTGGATTTGGACATTCGCAGTGACATTTATGCGTTGGGCGCCGTGCTTTATGTGCTATTGGCTGGGATCAAGCCGGCGGCGTCGGAGATGATGAGTCCGTCCAGCTCCCGCCAGCAGGGGGAGGCGCTGCAACCGGCTGTCACGGATCGTCCCAGTATCGCATTGATGCGTCTGGGGGCTGGGCGTGAGGGGGGCTCGGCGGCCGCCGTGGCCGCCGCTCGATGCACCAGTCTGGGGCGGCTGCTTCGTCGGCTGCAGGATGATCTGGACTGGGTCGTGCTGCGAGCGATGGCCCGCGAGCGGGAGTCCCGCTATCCCAGTGCCCAGTCGCTTGCCGATGATTTAGACCGCTGGCGTCAGCGGCAACCGGTGCAAGCCCGTCCGGGTAATGCCGTTTACAGGACCCGTAAATTTTTTGGGCGCCATGCGGTGAGTGTGACCGCGGTTGTTTCATTAATTGTCGTGATGGCGTTGGGGGCGGTCGTCAGCCTGATGCAGGCGCGTCAGGCCGATCTGGCGCGACGTCAGACCGAGGCCGCATTGGTCGAGACCCAGGCGCAGGAAAGGCTGGCGGAGCTGGCCAAAGCCCAAGCCATCACATCGCAGGGAGTGGCGGAATCAGCTTTAAACCGGGTCCATGGAGTGCTAGAGCGTTCGTGGTTGGAAACCGGCCGGTCATGGCTGCAGCGATCCCGAATTTTCAAAACGA
>JALRGB010000569.1 GCA_023253575.1 Verrucomicrobiales bacterium | reverse complement strand
CGACTCACACACAGGCGCAACAGCATTGGCCCTGGCAATCTTATCCTGATTCTTCTTCCTGCCTCCCGGCGAATAGGTCGTCACAGGGATCCCCACGCGCCGAAGCTCCTGCTGCAAACTCGTGCCCGTGGCCTTGGCCTCGATCAACACATTATCGGGTCGCCAGTGATCGTACTGGGCCCTGGCTACTCTTTTGAGTTCCGGGAAGTCCCAACGGCCTTTTTTAACATCGAGGAGAATAATGGCAGGTCCGTCGTCCGCGCTGGGACGGAATACACCCCAGGTAGTGATTGCGGAGTAATCCGCAGTTTCCTTCTTGCTATATGCTGTGTCATAGCTCTGGATAACATATTCAATCTCGGGGGTGTAATCATGTTCCCATATCCTCCACCAGTCACGCTTTAAAATCGCCCCCTCATCATTGGTGGGCTGCTGCTGATACATCGACTGCCACTTCTGCACCGACAACGTCGCCCGGACCTTTTGCAACTCCTCAAGGCTCCAGTAGCTTGGCCAAAGGGGCTTTTCATCCTCGGTATGCTCATTCAATATCGCCGGAAACTCAATCACTTCCCACTGATCCGACTTCGGCTATCTGGAGGATGCGTGCTTTTCCCGGTAATTCAATGCGCACGTAACGGGCGGAGGGTGCGGGCGCCGTGGCGGGAGGGATGACGGTGGCTTGGATGCGGGTCACGACAAAGTTGCCACCGGCATGACCGGGCCCTTGATGGGGAAGTGACGCATGGGGCAGCGCTTCCAGTCGCAGGGCGGTCAGCGGCGGTCCGGCGGTGACGATGGTGTCGATTTCGTAGGTGTCGGTGGCGGCGGTGGCAGGCACGGTGATGGTGCCATCTGGTTCCTGGCTCATGCTGAGACCGGCTTTTGAGCGCAGGGTGGTGGGATGGAGCGACTGCCATTCCGGGGTGACGGGAAATCCGGCGGCCCACTCGGTGGCGGCGGCTTGCAGGGCGGGAGTGGGCGAGTGGAGGCGCGTCTTGATGGCGGCCAGTTCCGCCTCGATTTTCTGTCGTTGTTGTTTTTGTGCGTCGCTGAAGAGGCTGAGGAGCGGGGCTTCGTCTCGCTGGTCGGCATCGGCGGTGTTATTAAAAAAGGCGAAGATTTGGAAATATTCGGCGTGGGTGATGGGGTCGTATTTGTGGGTGTGGCACTGGGCGCAGGCCATGGACGTCCCCATCCACGTGGCGAGGGTGGTGTTGACTCGGTCGACGACGGCGGCATTGCGGAATTCCTCGTCATTCGTGCCTCCCTCGCTGTTGGTCATGGTATTGCGATGGAAGGCGGTGGCGGTCAGCTGCTCCTCGCTCGGCTCGGGCAGCAAATCGCCGGCGATTTGCTCCAAGGTGACTTGATCAAACGGTTTGTTGGCGTTGAATGATTTGATGACGTAGTCGCGATAAGCCCAGATGGTCCGGGCCGGGTCGTCAGCGTAACCGGCCGAATCGGCATAACGGGCCAGATCGAGCCATTGCCGCGCCCAGTGCTCGCCGTAGGCTGGGGAGGCAAGAAGGGTGTCGACAAACCGTTCATAAGCTTGGGGCGACTGATCATGAACAAAGGCCATGACTTGTTCCGGCGATGGTGGCAGTCCGGTCAGATCGAGGGCGGCGCGGCGGGCCAGTGTCTCGCGGTCGGCTTCGGTTTGAGGCGTTAGCCCTTCGCGCTTGAGGCGGTCGAGGATGAAGGCGTCGACGGGATGGATTCCGGCTGTGGGTGGCTCGACTCGGACGGGTTTTTCATAGGACCAGTGTTTTGAGAAGCCGGCTCCTTCGGTGATCCATTGCGAGAGCAGGGCGATTTCGTCGGCGGTGATTTTTTTTGCCGACTTAGGTGGTGGCATGACGTCGTCCGGGTCTGTGGACGTGATGCGGGCGATGATGTCGCTGTGTTCCGGGTGTCCTGGGACGACGGCCTTTTTACCGCCGTCGAGCAGCATGCGCGCGCCTTCTTCGGTGTCGAGCCGCAGGCCACCGCTGCCGCTGGGTCCGCCCTTGCGTTTGGCTTCGTCTGGGCCGTGGCACATGACGCAGTTGTTGGAAAGGATGGGACGGATGTCTCTGGCGAACGACAGCGGACCGCGGGGGGCGGCTGCGGCTGCGGCGGTGGTCAGCAGCAAAAGTCCGAGCGTGCGCGCGGCGGTCATCGGGTGACGCCTTGGGCGGGTGACATTGTGCGGGATCTGGCCGGAGCGAAACCGGGCAGGGATGATGGGGTCAGGTGTCATGAGGGCGTCACATCACAAGGGTGGGCGGCGTGCCATCAGGGGAATGGCAGACCACATCATACTTGTCGCGATACGCTTGAGTAAAACCAGAAAATAAGACGCTTGAGCCCCGGGGCAGCGGCCTGATTGAGGGGGTGGCATCTACCTGATGCGCCTCATTTCCGACAAGGGAATATGTTTGCCGCGCGCTCAGGGCGCGGTCATGATGCAACAGATCGCCCGGGCCCAGTCGCTCGGTTCCGCTCTCATTCCGGTCTCGTATTCATTCAGTATTCATGTTCCTCACTCTTCAGCGACTGATATTTGCCGGCCTTGGTTTTATGCTGTGGCCCCTCTCTTTGTCTGGCCAGCAGGCCTCTCCGACGGCCCCGGTGGCGACGCCGGTGCCTAGTGCCGCGGCTACCGAAATAAAGCTTACCGAAGGATGGGTACTGCCTCGGGGCGAGCGGCCTCGCGGGCGGGCCTCCCTACCGGTCGATCCCATAGAATGGGCCTATGCGCAAGGATCGCTCGCGTGGCCCGACCGGTCCGCTGACGAGTCGCCGAGTGCCGACGGGCTTCCCGCTTGGAAAAAGGTAACGGCGGACGAGCAGGGACGTTTTGACGGGAGAACCATCGCTGGCGGTTGGTTGTTGATGACTGTGGAGGCTCCCTCGGAGCAGGTGTGGCTGCTGGAGGCCCAGGGCCATGGATCGGTGCGGATCAATGGGGCGCCGCGGGTCGGTGATGTGTATGCGAACGGCAGAGTCGAGATTCCGGTGTTGCTGCGCCAGGGTGAGAACACCCTGATTTTCACCAGCGGGCGCGGTGCGGTCACGGCCCGGTTGCGCCAGCCCGAAAAGCCGGTGTTTTTCAGCCCTCGCGACCCGACGTTTCCGCACATTATTCGGGGTGAGCATGAGGCATTGTGGGGGGGCTTTCTGGTGGTGAATGCTACTTCTTCGCCTCAATCCGGCCTGAAGTTAAAGGCAAGCGGGCCCGGGTTTAAGTCGACGGTGACGGACGTGCCTCCCATGCCTCCCTTGTCTTTGCGGAAAGTTGGCTTTCGCCTCGATCCGGAGGTGACTACCGCCGCGGAGGCGTGGGCGGGTGAGAATGTGTCAATCGCCCTTGAGTTGTTCGAGGCCGTTCCGGCGGCGGCAGGAACAGCCGGACCAGCGGATGTCGCGACTGTGTCTTGGCAGGTTCGCAATCCGTCCGAGACACACGTGCGCACGTTTCGCAGTCAAATCGAGGGAAGCGTGCAATATTATGGAGTGGTGCCGCCGGCCGCTGGCAGTGCCGTCGATGGTCAGCGACCTGGTTTGATGCTCTCACTGCACGGGGCTGGAGTGGAAGGGGCCGGTCAGGCCGGCGTTTACCGTCCTCGGCCGAATGCGTATGTGATCACACCTACCAACCGTCGCAGTTTTGGTTTTGACTGGGAAGATTGGGGGCGATGGGATGCTTTGGAGGTGCTGGAACTCGCCCGCGCGCGGTTTCAGACCGAGCCGCGCCGGACATGGTTGACCGGTCATTCGATGGGCGGCCACGGCACATGGCATATTGGCTCGCTTTTTCCCGACCGCTTCGCTGCCGTCGGACCGAGTGCGGGATGGATCAGTTTTAGTACCTATGCCGGCCGCAGTCCGGAACAGGCCACGGATGCCGTGTCCGTCATGTTGCGACGTCCAATGGCCGTTAGCGATACGCTGGCGCGCAGCCGCAATCTGCAGTACCCCGGAGTGTATATTCTGCACGGTGATGCCGACGACAATGTGCCGGTTGAGCAGGCCCGGCAAATGCGCTCCGAACTGGCGCAGTTTCACCCGGATTTCGTCTACAAAGAACAACCGGGGGCCGGACATTGGTGGGGGAACGTCTGTTGTGACTGGCCTCCCATGATGACGTTCTTTGATGACCGCCAAGTCCGGCTGCCGCAAGATGTGGTCGACGTCAATTTTGTCACGCCTAGTCCCTCGGCATCGTCTGAATGTTTCTGGGCGGAGGTGGAAAGCCAGCAA
>JALRGB010000506.1 GCA_023253575.1 Verrucomicrobiales bacterium | reverse complement strand
CGCTCACATAATAACAAGGCCGTCAATAATTTCTGCGTGCTCGCAATCGGACGGACCGCATCGGCATTCTTCTCAAAAAGTACCCGCCCCGTCCGCGCATCAATCAAAATAGCCGAGGGAGCCGTGACCCGAGGCGGTGTCGGCGCTGCCTCGGCCCGCGGCATCAGCAAGCCCAGTCCCATGCTCGTGGTGGCGAGACGGGATAAAAATTGCCGACGGGTGTGGGACGTTTCAATCATCTTTCCTGGGACGGGCGGGCTTGGAGGCGGGCTTCGGTTTTTGGGTGGTGGCGGGTTTTGGGGCGCCTGTGGTTTTGGACGGTATTTTCGGTGGCGGCGTGGGGGCGGCTGTTGTTTCGGGAGAACTGATTTCCTCGGAGGGCGTATCATTCAACTGTTTTTCGACCAAGTCATCGACTGGCGCTCCGAGTTCCACGGCGCGCAGGTAGTGACGGCGGGCCATTTCGATGCTGGGGGGGCGGCGTTCTAGGTAGGTGAGAGCTAGGTTAAAATGGGCCTCGGCATATTGAGGGTCAATATCCAGAGCGCGCTGGAGTTCGGCCTCGGCCGCCCCTGGCCAGCCGAGCGCCTTGGTCACGGCGGCCAGATGATTGTGTGCTTTGGGGTCATCGGGTTTTTCGGCTACCGCCCGGCTGACCGCACTCAAAGCGCGTAATAAATCCCCGCGCTCCGAGTGCACCATGCCCAGCATCAGCCAAGTTTGGGCCAACGACGGCTTTTCGGCGACCGCCCGCTCCAAATGTTTGAGGGCGGCGTCGTAGTCTTTCAGCTGATATTCCACCGCCCCCAGATTCGCCAAGGCCGGCGCATTGCGGGGGTCGGCGGCCACCATCTCCTCGTAGGCCGCACGAGCTTTTTTCCAGTCCCGCCGCGACACGGCCGCGGCACCCCGCTGGGATAATTCATGAGTCAAATCCGGAAGGGTGCCGGCCTCCTCACGGCCAGCCGCCCCAATCTCGACAATTTTTGATCCGGTCGCACGCGCTGCTGCGTCGGCCTGACCCAAAAGGGTGAAAAGAGGAAAAATCACCCCGGCCATCACCGCCCCCACAAGACCGCTCGTGGACGTCCTTGAACTCTTCCTAAAAGTTGTGTGAAAATCTCTTGCCATATGTCAGATGTTGTGTCTGTTCCTGCGAACACGTTACTCTTCAAAATGCTCACTTCTCGTCAACAACAGCTTCTCGATTTTATTCGCAATTACCACCGGACGACTGGCGTGATGCCTTCCACCCGCGATATTCAGCAACATTTTGGTTTCGCCAGCCAGACGGCGGCAGTTAGTCACCTCCGAGCGTTGGAAAGAAAAGGCGCTATCAAAAAATTGGCCGGTAAGGCGCGCGCTCTGGTTTTCCCTGAAGACCTCGGGCGTACTTTCAGCTTCAGTGTCCCAGTCTACGGAGCCATCCCAGCCGGTCTGCCTACCTCCGGCGATCCCACTTCTGAAGGTCAGCTGGCGATCGACTCCGCCTTGCTCGGCGTGACCGAATCAGATGCCACCTTCGCGCTGCGCGTGCGGGGCGAATCCATGATCGGAGCCCATATCCTGCCCGGTGATTATGCCGTTTTCGAAAAACGTGAAGCGCGCGATGGCGACATCGTCGCCGCCCTGATCGATGGCGAAACAACCTTAAAACGGTTCATCCTTAAGGACGGAGAGGCTTTCCTGAAGGCGGAAAATCCCGCATTCAACGACCTACAGCCCGTCAGCGAGCTGCTGGTTCAAGGCGTCCTCGTCGGACTGGTTCGCTCAACCCGCCGTTAGGCGATGGCTGGGGCGACGGCTGGGCGGAGCCTCCGACGGCCTTCAGGCGAGCTGTTTTCCCCTGTCTGCCGAGCGGAGGTCGCCGGTGGCGGGGTATCGGAATCGAGAAGAATTCCTTTTGCCCCGGACGCAGGCATTCCTATCATGTCCAGCTGATGCATTTTCTTGTAACTGGTGGGGCCGGCTTTATTGGCTCGCATGTGGTCGATCGACTTCTAGCCGATCAGGCTGGGCAGGTCACCGTGCTGGACGAATTTAACGACTATTACGATCCTGCCATCAAGCGCGGGAATGTCGCGCAGTTCCGCGGGCCGGTCACCGTGGTGGAAGGCGACCTTCGCGACCGTGAATTGATCCATCAACTGTTCGACGACGGGAAGTTCGATGTCGTCATTCACTTGGCGGGCCGGGCGGGGGTGCGTCCGTCCATCCTCGAACCCGAATTGTATTTGGATGTGAACATCAAGGGCACTTTCCATTTGCTGGAGGCGGCCCGACGCACGGGGGTCGGTCAGTTTTTGTTCGCGTCAAGTTCCTCCGTGTACGGGGTGAATCCCAAGGTCCCTTTTGCCGAGGACGATGCCCTGCTGGCCACTATTTCCCCCTATGCAGCGACCAAGCTGGCCGG
>JALRGB010000478.1 GCA_023253575.1 Verrucomicrobiales bacterium | reverse complement strand
AATACGGGGCGACGGAGGTGCCGGAAGAAGCGCGTCGCGGCGAGACTCAATATTTGAGTGAGCGCACGCCGCTCGAGCCGGTGGCTCCTGGGGAAGTTCGTGACGACCGGCCCGTGACCAGCGATCCGGCGCCGGTTCGGGACCCCGCCGGTGATCCCCGGCCTTGGAGAGAGCCGGCTGTCGATCCTGCGGGCAGCGCCGTGACGGAGGCTCCGCCTCGCACTGTGCCTCCGCCGGTTGTGACGGAAGCTACTGCGCCCGCGCCCAAACCCGCCCCCGCGCCCAAACCGGCGCCGACCGAAGAGATTCCGTACGCCACCCCGGTGCCAGGGCAGCCTGGAAAAGTCTACAGTCCATTTCATAACGGTGGTTACGTGGAAGTGAGTGGCATGCCATCCGGCTCGAAGGCGCGCTGCCCCTACACCAAAAAGATCTTCCGCGTTCCGTGATGACCGTCGCGCCCGGCTGGAGGGCCTGGGTCATGGCTGGTCCGTTGAGGCGCCGCGATGGCTGGGGTCGACCGCCGGCCAGTCCGGTGGCCTGAGGTCGTGCTTTTTCAGAATTTTTTCATGTCGATGGATCCATTGGTTTCCACACTTGCCATTCTTGGGCCTGGGTTGCTGGGCGGTTCACTTGCGGGCGCGGTGCGTCGTGCGGGGGTGGCGCGGGAGGTTCGGGTTTGGGCGCGGCGCGAGGAGTCAGCGCAGCGGGTGGTGGACCGCGGGTGGGCGGATTTTGCTTCGGCGGAGGTCGAGGCTGTGGTGACTGGGGCTGATTTGATTGTGTTGGCCACGCCGGTTGGGGTTATGCCTGAGCTGGCCCGGCGGATTGTGGCGGTTGGTGAGGGACTGGCGGCGGGGGTGATTATCACGGATGTTGGCAGTGTGAAGGGGTATGTGGCTGCGGAAGTGGCTCCTATTTTTGAGGCGGCGGGATTAACTTTTGTGGGCAGTCACCCGATGGCGGGGGCGGAGACGGCGGGTTTTGGGGCGGCGCGCGATGATTTATTTGATCGGGCGGCGTGTATTTTGACGCCGCAGGCGGCTACGGTGGCGGGTTTGCGGGAATTTTGGGAGCGGCTTGGGTGTCGACTTTTTACGATGACGCCGGCGGAGCACGACGCCATGGTGGCGCGCGTCAGTCATTTGCCGCATGTGGCGGCCTCGGCGGTGGTGCTGGCGGGATTGGGTGGGGCGGGTGATGGGGCGGGGGTGGCGGGCCGTGGGTTTCGCGACACGACGCGTATTGCTTCTGGAGACCCGGATTTGTGGACCGAGATCTTGGTGGAAAACCGTCTGGCATTGGAGGCACCGCTGCAGGATCTGATCGACCGCTTGGGCGAGGTGCTTGATTTTGTGCGGCGCTCGGACGATGAGAAACTCAGGCATTTTCTGGCCGAGGCCAAATCCCTTCGAGACCAAGCCCTTCTTTCTGTTTCTTAACGTTTTCCTATGGCCGAATTCCGCGTCCGTCCCGCTCATCCTGTCGTTTGCTCGATCACTGTCCCCGGTGATAAAAGCATATCGCATCGCTCCGTCATGATTGCTTCTCTGGCTGACGGGGTCAGTACCATTGATGGATTTTTGGCCAGCGAAGATTGTCTTTCGACGATGAAGGCGTTCCGCTCGATGGGCGTGCGCATTGACATTCCGGATGAGGCCTCGCTGCACGGGCCGGGGGCGCCGGGGGTTATTAAAATTACCATTCATGGGGCCAGCGGTGGGCTGACGGCTCCGGCGGGGCCGCTGGATTGCGGAAATTCGGGGACCACCATGCGATTGATGAGCGGCATTTTGGCGGCCCAGCCGTTCCACACGGAATTATTTGGTGATGCCTCTCTGTCGAAGCGACCGATGAAGCGTGTCATTGCGCCGCTGACGGCGATGGGGGCGCGGATTTCCGGACAAGGGGACGAGGGGCGGCCGCCGCTGGCGATTGACGGTCAGGCGTTGCATCCCATTCGTTACCGGCTGCCGGTGGCCAGCGCGCAAGTCAAGAGTGCGGTGCTGTTGGCGGGGCTTTTTTGTGAAGGTGAGACGGTGGTGACCGAGCCAGTGGCCACGCGTGATCATACCGAGAGGATGTTTCAGGCGTTTGGCATTCAGTTGCGGCGCGAGGGGGATGATATTCTTTTGGCGGGCGGCCAGCGGCCGGTGGCGCGTGATTTCACGGTGCCGGGGGATATTTCCAGTGCGGCGTTCTGGTTGGTGGCGGCGGCGGCGCAGCCTGGCAGCGAGCTTGAAGTGCGGAATGTCGGATTGAATCCGACGCGGACTGGAATCCTCAAGGTGTTGACGCGCATGGGGGCCCGGGTGGAGGAGATTGTGGAGACCGAGGGTCCGGGTGAGCCGGCTGGGCGGCTGTTGATCAAAGGGACGCGGCTGCAGGCGACCGTCATCGGCGGCGCTGAGATCCCCAATGTCATCGACGAACTGCCGATTCTGGCGGTGGCGGCGGCTCTGGCCGAAGGCACGACGATCATTCGTGACGCCCATGAATTGAGAGTGAAAGAGACGGATCGCATTGCCGCCATGGCCGGCACGTTGCGGGCGATGGGAGTCACCGTTCGCGAGTTCGATGACGGCATGGAAATCGATGGTCAAGCGCGGTTGCAAGCGCCGTTAGAGCCATTACCGACCTTTGGTGATCATAGAATTGCTATGGCTGGAGCCATCGCGGGTTTGTTCGCCGAAGGCGAGACCGTGATTGCCGGGGCGGAGTGCGTGGACACCAGTTATCCTGGATTTGCCGGCGAACTAGCCCGCTGGCAGCGAGGCGGGGCGGCGAATGCCGCGACCTTGGCGGATGGGTCTGTGCTTCCAGTGGTGGTCAAGCCCGGTCAGCCGACGACTGGGGTGGTCGTGGCCATTGACGGCCCGGCCGCTTCTGGCAAGAGCAGTGTGGCGCGGGAGTTGGCGCGCCAGCTGGGATTTGTCCATGTTAATTCCGGGGCCATTTATCGCGCTGTGACCTGGGCGGTGCTGGCGGCCGACATTGATCCCGTCGATCAAGCGGCTGTCGTGGCGGCGCTGCCACAACTACAGATTGCCTGCGGTGTGCGGGACGGTGCGGGCACGGTGACCATCAACGGGCATGACCCCTCCGAGTACCTGAATAATTCGGAGGTGAATGCAGCCGTTTCCGCGGTGGCCCGGGTTCCAGAAGTGCGGGCCGCACTCTTTCCATTACAACAGGGGTATGCCGCCATGGCGAATTTGGTCATGGAGGGGCGCGATATTGGTTCGACGATTTTCCCATCGACGCCCTACAAATATTATGTGGATGCCTCGCCTGAGGTGCGGGCGCAGCGCCGGGCGGCTCAGGGGTTTGCCGACTCAGTGGCGGCGCGCGACCTGCAGGACAGCACCCGCGAGGTGGCGCCCCTTCGGCTGGCCGAGGGGGCAGTTTTGATTGATTCCTCGGATCTGACGGTAGCGATGGTGGTGGCCCGCATCGTCGATGATCTCCGCTGCAAAGGGCTAGTGGGATGAAAACATCCACGACTGCCCGCGGCCGGTGACGGTGGTCGCGGCTCTTTTTTTCTCCTCGATTTTTGATTGTCGCCGCTGCCATGACTCCGACTTATCGCATTTGCCACAGCCTCGCCCGAGTGATCGGACGGGTCGTTTTTGATCATGAAGTCATTCATCGTGAGCGTCTTATTGAGAGTGGTCCCGCTTTGATTGTATGCAATCATGTTAGTTATCTTGACCCTCCGATGGTGGGTATTGCCTTCCGCAAAGATATTTGGTTTCTGGCCCGAAAGTCATTGTTTACCGGGTTTGGAGCTTGGCTGTATCCGCGGCTCAACGTCATCCCGGTGGATCAGGACCAGCCGGACATGACTGGGTTGAAAAACATCATACGGCTTCTGCAGCGGGGGGAACGGGTTCTGCTTTTTCCCGAGGGGTCCCGAAGCTGGGATGGTACTCTGGACAAGGGTGAGCCGGGAGTGGGGCTGGTGCTGGCTAAAACCGGGGTTCCGGTTCAACCGCTGAGGATTTTTGGGGCTCACGAAGCGATGCCTCGTGGAGCCACCCTACCCAAGCCGTCGAAGATTCGCGTTGTTGTCGGGGAGCCGCTCATTTTTACTCCTGAAGAGCGTGCGGTCAAAGGCAAGGATGGATACACCCAGTTGAGTGCAAAAATGATGCAAGCCATCGCCGCACTGGAACTGCCACCTAGTTAGCGTCGTTTTAGATCGATTTGACATGAGTCAGGATTCCATTCCCATGATGCCCGCCGACGACAGTGCCTCGGTGTTGGAGGTGCGTTGTTATTTTGTGCGCGAGCGCAATGCCTTGCTCGTCCGAGCGGACTTTGAGCCGTTGTATGTCGACTATTATTTGCACCAAGGATCTCTTGGGGTGCAGCATGCGCCTTATCACGACGGGCTTTTTAAGGAGGCGCTGGCTGCTCTCACCCTGCATTGCGCCTCTCGTCCCAGAAACGAAGCGGCGGCGTGGACAGTGCATTTTCAGCAGCCTAGGCTCAATTTGTTTGTGACCGGTGACAATACGACTGGCACGGTAGTGGGCCAGCTTTTCACGGAGAACGTGAAGGATGTCGGGCGAAATTTGTTTTTGTGTGACCAGACGCGCGATGGGCAGCCGGTGCGCCGGAGCAGCGTGGATTTCGACAGTCTTCAGCCATTCAAGGCGGCGGAACGGTATTATGAACAAAGTGAACAACGGCCGGCGCGATTCTTTGCGCATGCGGAAGAGGACTTTGTCATGGTTTCCGCGCAGCCGCAGTGTGACCTTTCCTGGCTCCGTTCGCTGGACGATGAAGCCATTCGCGTGTTGGATCGGACCGAGCAACTGAGTCTGCTGGAAATTCGGACTTATCGATGGCATTGCGGGTGCACGCAGGCGCGCATGATGGCTGCCCTGAGGCCGGTCATGATGTCCGATCCCGACGGCCTCTTCGGCGATGAGGCCACTCTGCGCATGCGCTGCCCCCGTTGCGGTCAGAAATTCGTGATTACGCGCGAATCGATGGAAGCCTGTCTCGAGCCGTGATCATCGTCGGGTCGCTGGCTCCGAGGGAGGTCGCCTCTCTCAGGGTGCGTCACTTGAGTGAGGCGAGGAACTTGTCGGCTGTTTGGCGATGGGCTGTCTGTTTTTCTGGCGCCATTTTTTCCCATGATCGGGCCATCATGGAGAGTCGGGGGTTTTTCAGGAAAAACGGTGTGTGGTCGGCGATGAAGGACCAGAAAAGCCCGTCCCAGATCGGGCTCCAGTCGCCCTTTTCTTCATCGGACATTTTGAGAATATAGTTTGATCCCGAGATGTATGGTTTGGTGGTGAACGACCCGCCGTCGGCAAACTGGGACATGCCATAGACATTTGGCACCATGACCCAGTCATAGGAATCGACGAACATTTCCATAAACCAGCGGTAGACGTCGTCGGGATTGATCCGGCAGAGCAGCATAAAATTCCCCAGAACCATGAGACGTTCGATGTGGTGGCAGTAGCTGTCCGCTAGCAGCTGGCGGATGATGCGGTCGACTGGTGGAATGCCGGTGCTGCCATCATAGAACGAGGCGGGCAGTGGCCGTGTGAAGTTCCAAAAATTACCGCGGCGGATGGGGGTGCCATGATGTTGGTAGATGCCGTGCATGAACTCGCGCCAGCCGATAACTTGTCGGATGAATCCTTCCAGTGAATTCATTGGGATGTTATCCGAGGTAGCGGCCTTGGCCAGCACCCGGTCTACGACGTTCTGAGGATCAAGCAGTCCGATGTTTAATGCGGGCGTGATAACGGCATGGTAGATTGAGTCGTGATGGGTGGAGATGGCATCTTCGTAGAGGCCGAAATGAACGAGACGTTCGTTGATGAAAGTTTCGAGCCACGTGTCGGCATCGGCACGGGTCACGGGCCAGCGGAAATTTTTCGTTGATCCCGGGCGGCCGGGAAAATGGCGGGAGACGTACTCTACGGCCTCGGCGGTGAAGGCATTTTCTTGAGCGCACGGGGCGCGAGGCACTTGGTGGGACTTGGGTAGTTTGGAACGGTTTTCGGCATCGAATGACCACTGACCGCCGACCGGGGAGAGGTCGTCATGAACGAGGATTCCCATGCGTTTGCGCTGGGCCTCGTAAAATGCGGCCATGAAGGGTTTTTTCCGCCCGGCGAGGCGGGATTGGAGAAAGTCTGGCGGGCTGAGAAAGTTCGGCGATGGATGCTTCTGGAGCGCGACCCCGCGCCTTTCGGCAAAGCGTTTTACTCGTTTGAGCAGGATTCCGTCGGCTGGATCGGCGAGGTGGATTTCCCGCACTTCAGGAGGAAGTGAGGACTCCAAAATCTCCACTGTGCCAGAGCCTTGGGCGGCCGCCGCCTCGATATAATGCAGACCGTGCCCTGCGGCCTCGAGTTCGGCCGCGTACGCCTTCATCGAGGCACGGTGCAGAACCAGTTTTTGGACATGCATCTGCAACGGCCAGTGCGGATCGCTGCCGAAATAAAGAGGATCTTCGATGAGCCAGATGTCGCGGCCGCTGCGGATTGCCGGGTGCTGGGCAAAGAGCTGGTGCGGGAAAACGAGGGTGATTTCCATATGGATTGGGAGCGAGAAGCCATCACGGCCTGCTCTGAGGGGTGCTGCGGCGGAAGTGCCAGCAGCCGGGTGTCATGAAGAGGGCCCGGCGAATGGGGGTGGGTCTGGGAGGCGGTGGCCTTGGTGCTGGCGGGCGATTAGATGGTACGGTCGTTGCCGCCGTCCACGGGGATTTGAGCGCCAGTGGTTTTGGCAAACGCTGGACCGGCCATGCTGGCGACCATCAGGCCGATGTCTCGGCTGGTGATCTCGCATTTCATCAGATTGCGTTTTTTGTATTGTTCGACGGTTAGGCCGTAGCGTTCGGCGCTGCGCTGGAGGGCTTCGGGGGTCCAGAGTTTGGTATCGAAGACGGCGTCGGGGTGGATGATATTGACGCGGACGTTATGGGGGGCGAGTTCCAGTGCGGCCACGCGGGTGAGCTGAGTGACGCCGGCTTTGGCGCACGAGTAGCTGGCGGCGCCGGCGCCGGGAGCGCGCACATTGCGGCTACCGACGAAGATGGCGGTGGCGTCGATTCCTTTTTTCAGGAATGGGATGCAATGTTTGAGGAGTTGCTCGTGGCTGGTGAGGTTGAGCAGCAGTGAGCGGGACCAGTTGGTATCGTCGAGGTCCTCGATGTTGGCCCCGGCCGTGAAGATACCGGCGTTACTGACGAGGATGTCCAGTCCGCCGAACCGGCGCACGGTTTCGATGATGGCATTTTTGACGGCTTCTTGATTGGTCAGGTCGACGACGAGTCCGAGTTGATCGGGTCCTTGAAAGGCGGCGACGACTTCGGGATTGATGTCGAGGGCGACGACGGCGGCGCCTTGTTCGTGAAGCACTTTGCCGATGGCGAGGCCGATGCCGGCGGCGGCACCGGAGACGAGGGCGACTTTCCCTTGGAGGGTGGGTTTGGCGCCGGTCTGCTGTCTTAATTTGGCTTGTTCCAGTTCCCAATATTCAATGGCAAAAATGTCTGCTTCGGGCAGCGCCTGCCATCCGCCGAGGGCTTCGGCGATCTGGATGGTGGCGGCGGTATGACTGGCGATGTCAGCGACGATGCCGGCCTCTTTGATGGTCGGGCCGAATGAAACGATACCGCGGCCAGGCCAGACGGCCCAGTTGGGGGAGGGGAACAACTGGGTGTGGTCCGGGCCGGCATGCCGGAGGAAATACGCTTCGTACTCGGCAGCGTAGGCATGGACCGAGGCGTCGATGGCGTCTCCGATGACGGCTGGAATGCGTTTGGTGCGGATGCTGTGATCGGGAGTGAGTGGCCCTTGGGTGGCGAGGCGCTCCACGTCGGGACGGTTGGAAAATCCCACCGCGGCCGGCGAGGCGTCCAGAGTGGCGAGCACAGGGACGCCGCGCACTTGAGAAACTGACTGGCGCAACGTGGCCAGACCCAGCCAGTCATCAATAGGCGGGGCTTGCGGGGCCGCGAAGGCGGGCGCGGCCTGTTCGGCTTCGGTGACGAGCTGAATCATTCTTTCGTAGCTCTCGCGGGCCGATGCGCCCCATGTAAAGAGACCGTGGTGCATCAAGACCAGCCCCTCCACTCCCTCTAGACTTTTTTCCTTGATCAAATCGGCCACGGCCTTGGCCAGCACGAATCCCGGCATGATGTACGGAACAACAAGCACGCGGGAGCCAAAGGTTTTTTGCACCAATTCGGCGCCATGCGGGTTGTTGGTGAGGGCGACGATGGCATTGGCGTGGGTATGATCGACAAAAGTCGCGGGCAGAACAGCGTGGAGGATGGCCTCGATGCTGGGTGTAGGGGCGTGCGGGTTGAGCATGGCGGCCCGCAGCTGGGTGACCATGTCGGTGTCGG
>JALRGB010000461.1 GCA_023253575.1 Verrucomicrobiales bacterium | reverse complement strand
TGGGCGTGGCTGGATTGCCAGCGGTCAACTGGGTTCCGTAGTTGATGATGTCTCCGTAGCCGAACAGGCCGCGGCCGACTTTCCAAGGGGATCCGGCGGCGGCGGCATTATACGTCGCGGCCTTCCAACTGGCAACCCCGGCCACGGCTGGGGGGGTGACTCCCGTGTCCAAATAACGCCACTCGTCACCGCGCTCGATGATCGGGGTGACTAATTCTGCAGCCGAGGCCGGCTGCAAAGTCAGTCCGAAGAGGAGAAGGGCGCAGAGTGGGCGCCATCCAATCAAGGGTTTTTTTTTCATGGAGAATTAAGGGAAAGCAGGAGCTTGTAGTGATTGGACCCATATTCGCCCTCTCCCGCAAGTGTATTTTCTCTCATCCTGCGATCTGCGTGGCGAAAGCAGCGTCGAACGGCCCTTCTAACGACCCGAAAGCGGAAAGAACTTGCCCGTGCCGCACAGACGACTAGACACACTGATGGCTCCTACACTCGCCGCTGCGTCCGATTCGTCATCTTCATCCTCAT
Organism: Verrucomicrobiales bacterium; assembly: GCA_023253575.1. Taxonomy (GTDB): domain Bacteria; phylum Verrucomicrobiota; class Verrucomicrobiia; order Verrucomicrobiales; family V1-33; genus CAJBME01. The sequence goes on along the minus strand of JALRGB010000461.1, from coordinate 2,486 downwards.
CCCCGTTGCTTCGACTCGCTCTGCCCAAGGGCAGTCTCGAAGAGCCGACGCTCGAACTCTTTCGCAAGGCCGGGTATCAGATCACGGGTGCTTCCCGGAGCTATCGTCCGGCCATCGACGACCCTGAAATTGAAGTCCGGATCCTGCGGGCCCAGGAAATCGGGCGGTATGTCGACCATGGATTTGTGGACTGCGGCATTACCGGGCGCGATTGGGTGGTGGAGAATGAAGCCACGGTCGAGGTATTGTGTGATTTGGCTTACAGTCGTGCGACGTCTAATCCGACGCGGTGGGTATTAGTGGTCCCCGAAGATTCTCCGTACAAATCGGTTCAGGATTTGCAGGGGTGTCGTATTGCCACGGAGGCGGTCGGGCTGACGCGCAAGTATCTTGCTTCCCAAGGGGTAGTGGCGGAAGTGGAGTTTTCCTGGGGGGCTACGGAGGTCAAAGTGCCTGAGCTTGTCGATGCCATTGTCGACATCACGGAAACTGGCAGCTCGCTGAGGGCGAATAAATTACGTATTCTCGAGGAGATCATGACCAGTTATCCGCAATTCGTTATGAACCCCCGATCGGCGGCTGATCCGTGGAAGATGAAGAAGGCGTCGCGGCTGGCGATGTTGCTGCAGAGCGCGATGCGGGCGCGCGACCATGTGGGATTGAAAATGAACCTTCCGGAAAATCAGTTGCAGGAGTTGCTCCTGCGCCTACCCTCACTTCGTCGACCGACTGTCTCTTCTCTGGCCATGCCAGGGTGGATCGCCGTGGAGACGGTAATTGAGGAAAAAGTGGTGCGCGAAATCATACCTGAGCTCAAGGCGCTTGGCGCCGAAGGGATCATTGAGTATGCGCTCAACAAATTAATTCCTTGATTATCGTCGATATCACCACGACCGGCTGACAGTCTCACCCCGTTCCACAATCACCAACCACCCCCCGCGAAGGCTCCATGGGTTCACTCAAGAAACGGCGTAAAGCCAAAATCAACAAGCACAAGCGCAGCAAGCGCATGAAAGCTAATCGTCACAAGAAGCGCTTGCGTTACAAGAGCTAGTGTTCGGTGATCGGGCGGGGCGCTAGGCGCCCTGTCTGATTTCACATTACAGCCTCACCACTCGCGGTGGGGGCGATTTTGTGGATGGTATGCCTAGGGCCAAGATCTCTCTTGGTCATTTTTTTCATCTTGCGATGGCTTGATGAAGATTTTTTGCGCCTGCGAGTCTGGCTCCTTTATCATTTTAAAAAGGAAACTGAGTACCAGTCGCGGCACCTGACCAGATCACCAGCCTCAACAGGGCGCTATGTGAAAGCTGAGGGAATTGTGTTCCATTGAGTTGGCAAGGCTCCGTTGGAGCCACTCGAACACCGCGTTTCCAATCCCATGACCTGAAGTGTCATGGTATACCAGTCCAAGGCGCAACTCTTGGAATCTCTTCTAATTAGGCGACTGACGTGCCGAGTCGTTCCTGGCGGTAAGTACCGGCCTCGATGCGGGAGACCCATGATTCATGGGTATCGTACCAGTCGACGGTGCGGGCCATGCCACTGGCGAAGTTTTCGTGCGGGGACCATCCGAGATCGCGTTCGCTTTTGGAGCAATCGATGGCGTATCGGCGGTCGTGACCGGGGCGGTCTTTGACGTAGGTGATGAGGTCAGCGGCGGCCCGGCGCTGATCAGCGGGTAGTTTGGCGGTGACGAGTGAGATCAGGGTGTGAACCACTTCCAAGTTTGGTTTTTCTGAGCGTCCACCTAGGCAATAGGTTTCGCCGGACCTCCCTTTGAGTAGGGCGAGGAGCAGGCCGCGGCAATGGTCTTCCACGTACAGCCAGTCGCGAACCTGTTGACCGTCGCCATAGACGGGCAGGGCTTCGCCGCGGCTGATTTTGCGGATCATGAGAGGAACCAGTTTTTCTGGAAACTGATATGGGCCGTAATTGTTTGAGCAATTGGTAGTGACCACATCCAAGCCGTACGTGTGGTGATAGGCGCGAGCGAGAAAATCACTGCCGGCTTTGCTGGCGGAGTAGGCGCTGTTAGGGGCATAGGGAGTGGTTTCCGAGAAGGCGGGGTCCTCGGGCCGCAGGGTGCCAAAGACTTCATCAGTGGAAACGTGTAGGAACCTGAATCCAGGATGGGTGCGAGCATGGTCGCGGGCGGCTTCCAGTAGGCGGAAAGTGCCGACAAAATTTGTTTGGATAAAGTCCTCTGGGGCATCGATCGAGCGGTCGACGTGTGATTCCGCGGCTAGGTGCATGATGGCATCGATTTTGTGATCGGAGAGCAGCTGACGCACGAGGGCGGTATCCATGATGTCGCCTTGGACAAAGACGTGCCGTGCATCATTCGCGATGGGGGCGAGGTTTTCGAGATTTCCGGCGTAGGTGAGTTTATCCAGATTGACGACGAGATCGACGGGCTTTCCGGTCTCGGCGCTGGCTGGACCGAGGAGATAATGGACCAGATTGGATCCGATGAAGCCGGCGCC
>JALRGB010000349.1 GCA_023253575.1 Verrucomicrobiales bacterium | reverse complement strand
AGCGGGGTGCGAGCTGGCAACGGCCATAAGCCAAGGCTCGCCTGCGTCTGCTCGCGCACCCGAGATTTTCGCGCCGTCCACGCCTCCGCCGACGCCGGAGGCACCCATGGGAAAAATCCATCCAAATCCTTCGGCGGGTCCATCCGCCGGTCAGCCGCCAAAACCCGCGGGGCCAAGGCCGCCAGCGAGGCTACACAAAGAATCGCAAACAGCTTCATGGGCGCAGAGCAATTAGTTATTTCTTCGACGGGCCGGCCCCGATCAGCTTGGCCAGCGACTGGCCGGTGGTGCGAAGGAATTCGACGTCTTCAGCCGTCAATCCCGCCTTATCCGGCTTGTTCAACAGCAAATGAATCTCGTCCAATGCCGTCAGCACGCTCTTGAGCGGATCACGAGCCCGGACTTTTTCCGGCAAATCAAGCAAGCTGTACTGGAAAAACTCGATCAAGTCCGCACGGGCCAGCACTGCGGCCTTCTGAGGCGAAAACGGCTGGCTCGCGGCCGCAGCGGCAATTTCCAGCCCGCGGATCCATCCACCCAGACTGATCAACTGCGCCACTTCATGGTCGCGCAGGAGAACCAGTTCCGCTTCCACATCAACCTGCGTTTTAGCCAGTTCCTCTTTCAACACATCCCAGTCACCCCCGACAGAATTCTCGACAATGGTTTTAGTGTGCCGCGAGATGCGATCGCCCGCCCCCAAAGCCTTGGCGTGCTTCAACACTCCGCGCCCAACTTGCTCAAATTCCGATATCTTCTCGGTCGTGACCATGAGAAAACCGTCCGCAATCAACATCCCCAGCGACAACGCTACCTGCGTCCGGTCCCGCGGCGCATCCTTCGGCAAATCGCGCCGCACCTTTTCATAAGGCAAAACACCAAGCTCCGCCAAATCCCCAAAAAGCTTCTTAATCGACGGCGCCGTGAACGTATTCACACCGAATTCTTCACGAAGATGCTCGTCCTGCAGCAAGTCCTCCGGTACCCCAACCTCAGAATCAACCGGAGCCGCCGTGTCGCGCGGCAACTCCGCCGGCGCATCAATCTCAACCGGCTCCGGCTTCTGCGCAAACCCACGACTCCCGGACGACGCAAGAATCAGACAAACAGAAAAAACAAATGTGAGAGGTGACAGTCTCATGGAAAATGAATGGGAAGCAGGTCAATGGAACCAAACCGGCTTCCACCTGCAGTGGACGGCGCCAAACAGCCGGTTATTCGAGGAAAGTGGCGCTAAATCAACCGACTTGCAAGCCGGGACAGGTACGGCTCGACGCATGAGAGATTTCCCCGTGCAATGCAGCTTGACGATTTATTCGTTTTTGAGATGCTGCGGGTTCGTCGGGTTGCCATCCGTGCTCCCCATTTCTGTATTTGTCTATGTCTGGGGCTGATTACGTCTGGCTCATCAGTTACGTTTTTGTGGTGCTGGGGCTTTCGGCCTTCGGCATCCACAGGTACGCGATGGTCTATCTCTTCCTGAAAAACTCACGCCGCAAGCCTGAGCCATCTGGTCACTTTGATGATTTGCCGCTGGTCACCATCCAGCTGCCCGTTTTCAACGAACAACATGTCGTCGCACGTCTCGTCGATGCCGTCGCCCGTCTCGATTACCCGCGCCACCGGCTGCAAATCCAAATGCTGGACGACTCCACCGACGAAACAGTGGACATCAGCCGAGGGAAAGTCGCCGAACTGGTCGCCGCAGGATTCGACGCCGAATTCATCCACCGGACCGACCGCACCGGATACAAAGCCGGCGCTCTGGAAAACGGACTGCTCTCCGCCAAAGGCGATTATATCTTTATTCTGGACGCCGACTTCATCCCGCCACCAGAAATCCTCCACCGGATGATCCACTTCTTCACCGATGCGAAAATCGGTATGATCCAGACCCGCTGGGGCCACCTGAACCGCGACTACAGCCTGCTCACCCGCATTCAGGCCATGTTCCTCGACGGCCACCTCATGGTCGAACAAACCGCCCGCAGCCGCGCCGGCCGGTTCATCAATTTCAATGGAACCGCCGGTATCTGGCGCAAGTCCTGCATCGTCGATGCCGGAGGATGGGAACACGACACCCTCACCGAGGACCTCGACCTCAGCTACCGCGCCCAAATGAAAGGATGGCGCTTCCACTTCCTCAACGACGTGGTCACCCCCGCCGAATTGCCCGTCGATATGAACGGCTTCAAGTCGCAACAGCATCGATGGACCAAAGGCAGCATCCAAACATGCAAAAAGTTGCTCGGCCCACTCTGGCGCAGCAATCAACCGCTGCTGATCAAAATCGAGGGAACTGTGCACCTGTGCACCAACTTCGCCTACCTCCTGCTCATCTTCCTCTGCATTTTGATTTTCCCAGGCGCCGGCATGGCCGTCGACCTCGGCGGCTGGAGACCCTGGGTCCTCGACTTGCCCGTCTTCATCGCTACCTCCGTCTCCGTCGGTGCCTTCTACCTAGTCGCCCAACGCGCCGTGCACCCGAAAAAATGGTGGCAGGAAATTTTCTTCCTGCCAGCCCTGCTCGCTCTCGGCGTCGGCATGTCCATCACCAACACCAAAGCCGTCCTCGAAGCCCTCATGGGTAAAGACTCCGCCTTCGTGCGTACCCCGAAATACGGCATCGAACGCAAAGGCCAGTCGTGGCGCACCGCCCGCTACTCCGCTGGCAAATCCCTCGCTTTCATCTTCGAGATCCTCTTCGCCATCTACTTCTCCTTCGCCGTCTGGGAAGCCGTTCGTCTCCACTTCTGGATGTCCGTCCCTTTCATGATGATGTTCGCCTCCGGCTTCTGGTACGCCGCCCTCGGAACCATCGTCCAATCCCTACCCGTCAACCTCTTCGGCTCCGAACAAAACAAGGATCCCATCAGCCCAGCCTCCGCCTAGCCCACCACCTCTCCAGCCTCTCCAGCCTCACCGCCAGAGAGGCCAATGCAGACAAAACGACCCCGCACAGCAGCCACTCCATTATCGCTTTAAGAATTTCTCGAGATTTTTTATAAAGATCTTGGATATTTTATAAAATCAAACTATCATAGCCTCCAGATAATCTGTCTTTTTATGGCTTCTCGATTAGCGAATCATTTTTCCATGATGGCGGGTGCGGACGCGAGTATGGACGCGGAGGCAAAAACAATAACAAAAACAAGCGCGGACTCGAAGGCAGCGATCCTTCATGGAGGACGATTTTTTCTGGTGTGTTTGATGGCGAGTGGGCTGGTGTCGTGCGCATCCACCAAGGAGCCAGCTGCGGTTTCGACCGCTCCACGTGAAATTGTCATCAGCGTCGAGGACCAGAAGCTAGCCTTGATGGAGGCTGGGCAGCCGGTGGCGGTTTATCCGGTATCGACCTCGAAGTTCTGTTTAGGCGATACTCCGAACAGTTATGGTACGCCGCTGGGCCGGTTGAAAGTCGCGCAAAAGATCGGGTCGCATGCGCCGATGGGGGCGGTCTTCAAGAACCGGCAGCCGACGGGCGAGATTCTTCCACCCAATGCTCCGGGGCGGGATCCGATTGTGACCCGCATCCTGCGGCTGACAGGGCAGGAGCACGGCAACGCGCGCACCTTCGCTCGCAACATCTACATCCACGGCACCCCAGAAGAATCCACGATCGGCCGCCCCGCCAGTTTTGGGTGCGTCCGCATGACGTCGCAGGACGTGGTCGACCTCTACAACCGAATCCCGAGCGGCACCCAAGTCCACATTACCAAAAGCCGTCTGCCCAGCTCCGCCAGACTGTGGGCCCGCCGCCAAGGGCGATCATCAGCCCCGGCCACCGGAAAAACGCCCGCGCCCCCCATCGTCGCTTCCATCCCCAAACCGATGGCTCAGACTCAAGGCCCCATCATCGCCCATTCTCATTTCAGCCCGCCCACACCCTGACCAACCGTTTCAACGATTTATCAGAAAATACAGCCTGCGGTTGACAACCCCAATTCAGGGTTTACCCTCCGACCCGTTTTCTTTGATTTCACTTTAGCCATGGCCAATACCGCATCCGCACTGAAGCGCGTCCGTCAGACCGCCACCCGCACCGCCCGTAATCGTGCGGCTAAATCCCGTCTGAAGACCGCTCGCAAAGCCGCTTTGAGCGCAATTGCTGGCGATGACGCCGCCGCCGCTCAAACCGAGCTTCGCACTGCCGTTTCCGTGGCCAGCCGCGCAGCCAAGAGCAATATCATTCATAAAAATGCCGTCAGCCGGCTCCAAAGCCGTCTGGCCAAAGCCGCCAACGCGAAAGCCGCGGCCGTGAAAGCCTAGTTCGAGCTCGTTTCAAACATTAGCGCTTGCCTGAGCAAGCGACAGCGCTCCCTCAACAGGTGACGACGCTTGGCTTAGCAGGCAAGAGTGGAAGATTGCTTGAGTGATTACGAAGCTGGTCCGTCCAGCTCAAGGGGATAATGTAAGCGCCTAAGGTGCTCTCCTCTGGTTTTCGTTTATTGATGGAAAGGTGGCTCTTGGTGGTTGGTGGACATACCGGATCTGGGAGATGCCGTCAATTCCT
>JALRGB010000210.1 GCA_023253575.1 Verrucomicrobiales bacterium | reverse complement strand
GAAGTTGTCCGTCGGACGTATGTTCCCGAGGCGACCCAGCCGCAGTTACTCGACACCATTGCCAGGACCTTCAACTATGTGGAAGCGGGCGGCGCGCTGGCCGCGGGCAGCCCGGCGTCGTCAGAAGCGGCCGGATTCTCGCGCATCACGCTCGACAACAGCGAAGCGATTCCCAGCCTGTATACCAACGATAGCGGATTCCGCGTGTACTGGACGTATGATGGATCGGACCCCCGGAATTCCAGCACTCGGAGCGAGGGTGTTTCATTTTTTGAGCGGCATCCGGGCGAAGTTGTTCCCGTGCGTGTCTCTGATTTTGGTGATCGCGACCAGTTGACCCTCAAGTATTATGCAAAGTCGCATGATTCCGACGTCTTTGCGGACAGCGAAGTGGCTACTTTGACGATTGGGATCAGCCAGCTCACTTTACCGGCGCCGGTGCTCTCGGCCCCGGACAGCACGGTCGCGGTCAGCGGTCCGGTCAGCGTCACGGCGGATGCGACTACGGGCGTGGTACCGGACGGGTATCGGGTCTTTTACACGATTGATGGCGACGACCCGGGCGACATCAATGGCGAGCCTGGGCCGCAGGCCCTGCCCTTCACCGGTCCGATTGAGGGACTGACCGACGGAGCCGTCGTCGTGGCCCGGGTGTATCCTCCGGCGGACCGCCGCCAGTGGTTCCAAACCAGTCCGCCTGCCTCATTGCAGATCGGCACGCCGCTGACCTCGCTGTATTACGCGATAGGTGGCAACACACGGAAAATTTACGGATTTGATCCCAAAGGCTCGAGTGTAGTCAAAACCAGCTCTGCCCTGTTTCCCATGGCGTGCCTTGCGGTCGATCCCACCAATACCCGAGTTTATTATGTCGAGCACGCAGCGAGCCAGTGGCGCCTCGGCGTCTACGACGTGACGACGAGTGAGCACCGGGATATGGGACGCCTCGATCAGGACCACTTTTTCGAGAAGCCGATCACCCAGCTCACCCACCTTTTGTATTTCAATGACGGGTTGTATTATGTTCGTGAAAACAGCGACGATCTCATCAAGATCGAGCTACGCGGCGATGTCATCGCCCAGCAATTTCGCGCGGCTGATCTGACCGCGGACACCGTCGCCTTCAGCGGCATCGGCGACATCGCGGCCGATACGGATGGCCGACTCATCCTCTCGTCGGCCACCGCCTTCGCGAGTTATGACCTGCGCACCATGAGCGGGTATCGGGAGCTAGCGACCCAACCGGCCCACGTCTGGCAGGGACTCGTCATGACCCAAGAAGGAGATCTGCTCGGCGTCAAAAGCGACTCCCCTGCCGTCATCCATGTCGTCAACCAGACCGATGGATCAGCCAGCCGAGCGACACCTTTCACTCCGCAGCGGTCGTTCTCCGACCTGACCGGCCCGCAGCGACGCATTCCGACCGGCCCGGCGGGCGGACAACACTATTTCATCACCGCTGGTGAACCGTCGATTTACCGGATCGATATCCTGACAGGACGCAACTATCTTGTGACTAGCCAGTTGCCGATGCAACCGACAGGCTTGGCCATAGATCGGAGCCGGTCGCTGATTTATACCATCGGCGTTGATGAGGCCAACCGCCCAGGCGATGCGCTCCTCGCGCGCCTCGACCTAACCACCGGCCAGATCACCGAACTCGGCAATCTGAAAAATGCCTCGTGGGACTACCAGCCAGCCAGCCAGCCGACGAATCTCGCGTTTTTCGAAAACCACCTGTATTTTATCCCGAACCGGACCGATGACCTCGTCAAGGTCGCTGTCAGCGAGACGGGCCTGACCGGGCAATCGAAAGCCGCGGACCTACTCGCCAACCAGGCGCACCTCGGCGATGTCGCAGCCGTGACCCTTGGACCGGATGGATGGCTCTACCTGAGCCGCAGCGACACCCCGGTGCTGGCCAAATACGACATCTCCACCCTCAGCCGCTACACCGTAATCAAAGCCGCTCCGGGATCTGCCTTTCACGCACTAACGTTCGACCTCAATGGCCAGCTCTACGGCACCCCAGCGGCCGACGCCCACCAAGTCTGGCGCACCAGCGAGGTCGACGGAACGGCTGCGTATCAATTCGACACCCAGCCGAAGCGGGAAATCCGCGACCTGACCGGCCTGTTCGAGACCGCGCCACCCGTCATGTCCGCCGACACCTTCGCGGTCGATGGCACCACCAGCCGATTGTATCGCATCGACGCCGCGACTGGCTGGAATCAAGTGCTGGCCACCACTCCGTGGGTGGCGGATACCATCGCCTTCGACAGTGACCGCCGCCGGATTTATTATCTCCAGCGTGATGGCTATACCCTTGGTAGTTATGCCCTTGATACGAAGACCCACACTGTACTGGGCGCGATCAACCAGACGGGGTTAAACGTGATTCCGTCGTCTCGCCCGACTAGTCTGACGTGTTTCAACGGCTCCCTTTATTACATCGCGCCTATGACCGATGATTTGATCAAAATCGAGATCGATTCATCGGGCGGCCTGCGGCAAGCCTACAAGGCGGCGGACGTGTTGAATGATGCGGGTCATCTGGGCGTGGTGGGCGCGCTGGCGGTCGACGGCAACGGCCGGCTTCATATCGGCTCGAGCACGGTATTCTCGACCTTTGACCTACGGATACTGGGCGACTACCGGCAGGTGGCGGCGGCGGTGGCGGGCGGTTATGATGGGCTCTTTTTCACGAATGGCGGCGACTTGATGGGATCGCGCCGGGACGATTTGCGGTTACTGCACACGGTGGCGCCGGCGACGGGAGCTAGTTTGGCCGCTATTCCGGGCATTCCCTTGCGCCAGTTCTGTGATTTTGCCGCCCCACAAAACCGCGTACCGGCGGTGGTGCCGGCGGGATCGTATTATGCGGCGCAGCAGTCCAGTCCGATTATTCGCGAACTAAATCTGGCGACCGGAGGCAGCCGCATTCTGACGTGGGGAGCGCGGTGGAATGTGGGCGGTCTGGCCTGCGATCCGGAAAACCGCGTGATTTATTATTCGGAGACGCCCGGGGGCTCGACCGAAACGCGTTTGGGTAAATACGAGATTGAATTCGACCGCCATACGGAGATGGGCAGCCTGATGGCCGGCCATCTAGGGTGTGTGCCGTCCACCATGCCCAAACACCTCGTATTTTTTGCGGGCGACTTGTATTATGTCGCGCCCGGAACCGATGATTTGGTCAGAGTGGTTATTGACACTCAAAAGATTGTCAGCACCTCGAAAATAGCTGACCTCAATGGCGGCTCGAGCCTAGGAGACATCGGGGCGGCCGCTGTGGACAATGCCGGATGGATGTATGTGGCACGCCAGTCGGGCAGTTTGCTGGCGCGATTTAATCTCCTGACACGGAACCAGTATACGACCCTCAATACCGGATCCCAGTCGAACTACCAGGGACTGACCGTGGATACCGCCAATCAGCTCCACGGATTTCCCACCGCCGCTCCGACGGTCATCCATACGGTGGATGCCAGCGGCGTGCGCACCGCTAAAACCCCGACTACACCGAGCCAGGCCATCTGGGACATCACCAGCAGCAATCCCCCGCCGCCACCCACCATTAACGGCCATTCTTACGGCGTGACGGGCGGCAACCGGCGCATCTATAAGTTTGATCCAACCACGGGAGCAACCGGGGTCCTGACCGCTACAGCGCCCTTTGCCCTGAGCGCCCTGGCCCGCGATCCGGACCGGGAAATCCTCTATTACCTCGAAGAAGTCACAACGGGATTTCGGCTTGGATATTATACGCAGGCCACGGGTCAGCATACGACGGTCGGCGCACTGGACGCCACCACCAGCGGTCTGGCCTATCTGCCATCCACGCGCCCCTCCAACCTCTTTTGTTACGCCGGCGGCATTTTCTACGTGGCCTCGCAATCGGACGACCTGATCATGGTCACCCTCAAAGACGCCCGCATCACATCACAAGTCAAAGTCGCAGACATCACGCGCAATGCCCGCACCTTCGCCAGCATTGGCGACGTCGCCGTCGACACTACAGGCCGCGCCTTCGCCAGCGCATCCGATGGCACGTTCTTTAGTTTCGACATGAAAACCTTGAGCGGCTACACCGTCCACGGCAGCGGTCGCCCCGCCTATGACGGGCTTCTGTTTACGGAAAAAGCCGCCTTCCATGGCGTGTTCAGCTCGCAGCCCACCACGGTGCAGAAAACCTCAAGCACCACCGGCAGTGCCACCTTCAGCTGCGTGACCAGCCCGGCCCTCAGCTTCATCGACTGCGCCGGCCACGAAACCACCACCCCTTCCTGGGGCCGCTCGGACTCGCTTTGGAGTCTGGTCCCGGACACCACCGGAACCGCCAACGGCAAGGCGCGGCTCATCGAATTCAAAAACTACCGGACGCCGGGCATCGAGGCGACCGACTGGGGCATTGTGTCGTATCTCGACAGTGGGATCGCGGTGGCCATCGACACCGAGGGACTGGAAAACCTCGCGATCACGAACGACGGCACGGCCTATTTTGTCCGAAACCGACCCACCCTCATCGGTGGTCTCACCCGTCAGAAACCACTCTTTCAGCTGGACCTGGGCACGCGCCTCCCTGGGACGGCTTTGACCGCGACTTTTGTCGGCGATCTGCAGAAAGGCCTGAGCGAATGGATAACCGGCGCGAGCGACGAAGTCACCGGCCTGGCCATCTCCCCTCGCGGCCAGCTGCACGGGGTGCTGCGGACCGGCGACGCCACGACTCCGGATTATCTCTTTACGATCGCCAATCTACTGGTCGACAACACTCAACAACTGATAAACCTCCTTCCGTGCGGCAGCTTGCAGGGGCCAGCTGGGTCCGCCACCTCGGCTGACGACATAGCCTTCAGCACCGATGGCATCCTGCATGTCACCGATGCCGCAGACGACCACGTCTACACCGTCGATCCCGCCACCGGCGCCATCGTCACCCTGGTGCCATCGCCAGCGGGCACCACCAGCCGCGCCCTCGCCATCAATCCCTCCGACAACGACCTCACCGTCTCGGACCCGAGCCGCCAGACGATCCGGTCGCTGGACGCCGCAGCCGCCGGCGGTCGTCCGTATTTCAATTATAACGAACTCTTTGGGATACCCCAGATTCGGGCTATCGCATTTTTTAACGGGGTTTTCACTCCGACTCAATCGACGACCCGGTATTTCGCCGCCAATCGCACCCGCCAGATCCACGCCCTTGATCCGGCCACCGGATCAGCCACCCTCGTCACCGCCGGCGCCCCGTTTGCCATCAATGCGCTCGCCCTCGAAACCGAATCCAATCAACTCTATTACACCGAGCATGCAGGCACCAGCATTCGCCTCGGCCGGTATACACCGACCACCAACACTCACGTCACCCTCGGCCAACTGACCGATTCCAGCCTGAACTACCGCGCCAGCCGCGACCCAGAAAACCTCGTCAGCTTCGGCAATGACCTTTATTACGTTCACTCGCTGACCGACGACCTCGTCAAAATCCGGGTTTCTGCGACCGGTATCGTCAGTCAGGAAAAAGTGGCCGACTTGAATGCTGGCAACTCACTTGGGACCGTCAGAGCCGCGGCGATCAATGACGCCGGCCAGCTCATCATCGCTCACAATACGTCGCTCAGCAGCTATAACATTCGTACCAACAACGGATTCAAAACAATCAGCAACTGCATCGGATCATACGAAAGCTTGCTCTGGAACAGCGCTGGCAACTCCTTGCACGCCGCCTCGACCGCCGCGGTCACCCGCCTCGACACACTCTCGATCTCAAACGGAAATGCCACCACCGGGAACCGGACGACACCGACACTCGAACTTTTTGACCTGACCGGACCGCACACGGCGCTGCCGGTATCCGCGCTGGCCGCCAGCCTGTTCGCAATCACTGGCGGCAACCGCACGATCCATGTCGTGGACCCGCGCACTGGCGTGAATTCAGTATTGGATGCGAGCGCCCCCTTTAATTTGCGCTCGCTGGCGCTCGATTCAGAAAACGGATTTTTGTATTACACAGAAGATACCACGAGCACGTCCAGCTTCAGATTTGGTCGGTATAGTTTGCACACCGGGGAGCACACCGACCTAGGCAGCCTGCGCGGCGGCGATTCTTGCAAAGACCCGCCGTCCGAAAGCCCGGGCAACCTCGCTTTTCATGGTGGCAGCGTCTATTATATCCCCCGGAATACCGACGACCTGATCCAGCTGACTCCATCCGCCACCGGGATCGCCAGCCAGTCGAAAGTGCTCGATATCCGCGGCAACAAGGCGTTTACCGAGATTGGTGACATTGCCATTTCGCAGGGCGGCATTATGTATTTTGGCGAAAAAATTGCTGGAGCTCCGATGTACCGACTCAGCGTGACCGGCCCCAATGATTTCCAGTCATTTGGCAGCAGCGGCCGGTTTCTTGAGTCATCGGCCATTTTTGAAGGAACCTTTTACG
>JALRGB010000291.1 GCA_023253575.1 Verrucomicrobiales bacterium | reverse complement strand
CACCTACTCGGACGCGACCAGCTGCTCGCCGCCACTGCCAAAACCCAGTTGCAGCCGTATATCAATCCCGCCAACCCCAACGCCCCTCGGCAAAGCCACTTTCAGCCGCGCGCAAAAAACGTGCTCATGATTTTCTGCTCGGGTGCAGTCAGTCAGATCGATACCTTCGACTACAAACCAGAACTGATTCGCCGCCACGGCCAACAAATGCCCGGCGGCGAGAAGCTCATCACCTTTCAGGGAGAACAGGGTGCCTTGACTCAGAGTCCATGGGCCTTCCGCCCGTACGGCCAATCCGGCAAAATGGTATCAGATCTTGTCCCACACCTCGGGGCACTGGTCGATGACATGTGCTTCATCCACTCGCTCACCGGCAAGACCAACACCCACGGCCCCGGCGAGAATTTCATGTCCACCGGCAACACTCTCGATGCCTTTCCCAGCATGGGATCCTGGCTGTCGTACGCCCTCGGCTCCGAAAACGAAACCCTGCCGGCCTATGTAGCCATTCCAGACCCACGAGGCGCGCCGCAATCGGCCGGCAACTTCTGGGGCTCAGGCTACTTGCCCGCCGCCTTTCAAGGGACCGACTTCAACATCGCCAGACCAGTCCGCAACCTGGCTCGCCCCGCTTCATCTTCCCCCTCCAGCGACCGCGCCACCCGGGAATTCCTGACCCGCCTCAATCAGCACCACCTCCAACAATTCCCCGGCGACTCCGAACTCGCCGCTCGCATCTCCAGCTACGAACTCGCCGCCCGCATGCAGCTGTCCGTACCCGATGTCTCAGACATCTCCAACGAGCCAGCCCACATCCTGAAACTCTACGGAGCCGATGCCGCTGGCAACCCAGTTCAAGACCTTAAAGCCGCCTACGCAAAAAATTGTCTACTCGCCCGGCGGCTGGTCGAAAAAGGCGTGCGCTTCGTCCAGTTGTTCAATGGCGCCTACCAAACCGGCGGCGAGGGAGTGAGCAACTGGGACGGCCATAAAGTCCTTCACGAACAATATACCAAACACGGCGAGGTCATGGACCAACCAACCGCCGCCCTGCTCATCGACCTGAAACAACGAGGCCTGCTCCAAGACACCCTAGTCGTCTGGTGCACCGAATTCGGCCGCATGCCGACTTTCCAAAAAGGCGCCAGCGGCCGCGATCACAACCCAGCCGGCTTCACCGCCTGGATGGCCGGCGCCGGAGTGAAAAAAGGCATCAGCTACGGCGCCACCGACGATTTCGGCTACAAAGCGGTCGACCAACCCGCCACCGTCTACGATTTCCATGCCACGATTCTGGACATCCTCGGCCTCGATCACGAACGCCTTACGTATTACCACAACGGCTTTGCCCGCCGCCTGACAGATGTCCACGGCCATGTGATCCGCGGGTTACTTGCCTGATCCCGCCTGCCCCCGACTCGCACGATGGGGTGATCAATCGTCGATTGACGCGATTACAATCGCCCATTGATAGTACGGCCGCCTTCATCGCGGGCCCAGCTCAGCCAGCCTGAAGTCACCGCCGGCTGATATATTCCGACATGAAATCAAGCGCCCCGACATCTGCAGGCCAGCTGGCCGGACTCACGGCGACTCCACTCTGGAGGAGGCAGGTAATCGTGAGGCCCGTGATCGTATTGGCAACGACCATGGCAATCGGAGCGACACCATCGGCGGACGCGGCCAATGCCGAAGATCTGGAATTTTTCGAATCCAAAATCAGGCCGGTCTTAGTGACGCATTGTTACGACTGCCACAGCGGCGGCGCGGATAAGCTGCGCGGAGCACTGCGACTCGACAGCCCGGCGCATATCCTGAAAGGCGGCGCCAGCGGCCCAGCACTCGTGGCGGGCGACCCCGAGGCCAGCCTACTGATTCAAGCCGTGCGCTATCAGGACGAAGACACCGCCATGCCGCCGAAACAACGGCTGAGCCCAGCCCAAGTGGCAGACTTGGAATCATGGGTGCGATTGGGGGCCCCATGGCCGGAGGAATCCACCCCCGGAGAAACCGACGCCAGCCACGCAGGAGCGCCCGCCGGCTACGACTGGAAAAAATGGCGTGCCGAACACTGGGCATTCCAGCCCATGGCACAACCGCTCCCTCCCGCCGTTCAAGACACGAACTGGGGACACGGACCGCTGGATGACTTTGTGCTGGCCCGACTGGAAGCAGCAGGATTGCGCCCGGCTCCGCCCGCCGATCGCCGCACCCTGATCCGCCGGGCCTTTCTGAACCTGACCGGCCTGCCGCCGTCACCCGCCGAAGTCGCTGCCTTTGTCAGCGACTCAAACCCCAACGCCTGGGATCGCGTCATCGACCGCCTGCTCGACTCTCCGCATTACGGCGAACGATGGGGCCGTCACTGGCTGGACGTAGCCCGCTACAGCGACGGAATGGGCGGGTTTCTTGATGCCGAGCCGCTGCCGGAAGCATGGCGCTATCGTGATTGGGTGGTCGACGCCTTCAACCGAGACATGCCTTATGATGAATTTGTGCGGGCGCAAATTGCTGGCGATCTAACACCAGGAGATGTCGGATCCGGAGTGGCCACCGGATTTTTCGCCGTCGGACCGACCTATATTTCTGACGGCGGCGATCCCGAAGCGCAAGCCCAAGCCCGAGCAGAAACACTGGCCGACCGGGTCGACACATTTTCTCGAGCCTTCCTCGGACTGACCGTCGCCTGCGCCCGCTGCCACGATCACAAATTTGATCCCATTACCGCCCGCGATTATTACGCGCTGGCCGGCATCTTCAACAATACCTCCACCGGCTTGCAACCACTGGCCCCACCCGACGTGGTCAGCGCGGTGGACGCCGCCCAGCGCGAAATCCAAGAGCTGGAAAAACTGCTGGTCGCCGCAGAGGCCGATGACGACGCGCAAGGCCGCCGGCCCGAGCTTCGGGAAACCCTGAAACGGTTGCGACAGCAGGCGCCCCCCGCCTACGCCCGCGCCCACCAGCTCGCCGAAGCCGGCACCAGCGACTTACCGGTCGCCATCCGAGGAGACCTGCGCAAACCCGGTGAACCCGCGCCCCGACGGTTCCTGCAAATCATCGCCGGCGAGACCCCTCCACTCTTTCAAGACGGAAGCGGACGCCGCCAGCTGGCCAGCGCCGTGACCGACCCAGCCAATCCTCTAACCACCCGCGTCCTCGTCAATCGCCTGTGGAAACACCACTTCGGTGAAGGACTGGTGCGGTCGCCCAGCAACTTCGGCCACCTCGGGGAAAAACCATCTCATCCCGAACTACTCGACTGGTTGGCCACGTCGTTCATCCATCATCGATGGTCACTCAAATCCATGCACCGGATGATCCTCCAATCATCCACATGGCAAATGAGCAGCCGTCACGATGACGCCGCTTTCGCCATCGATGGAGAAAACCGGCTGCTCTGGCGCATGCCGCCGCGCCGGCTAGAAGTCGAAGCGTGGCGCGATAGCCTGCTCGCGGTCACCGGCGAGCTGGATCCCACCCGCGGCGGCCCGCCCACCACCTCGCTACTCGAAAGCACCCGCCGCACCCTCTACGCCTCCATCAGCCGCAATGGCGACCGCCATCCCTCCGATGACTTTCTCCGGCTTTTCGACTTCCCCACACCGCGCTCCACGAGCGAAACACGGGCCGTCAGCACCGTGCCACAGCAGTATCTCTTCATGATGAATAGCCCGTTCATGCGGGACCGCGCCCGGGCTCTCGCCGCCCGCATGGCCACCAAAACCAGCTCGAGCCATGAACACATCACCTTCGCCTACGAATTATTGTTCAGCCGCGAACCCAGCCCCATCGAAATCGAACTCGGAATCAAGTTTCTCCACGCTCCCACATCCTCCCCAGATGAACGATTAATCGTGTACGCCCAAGCGCTTTTGTCGTCCCACGAATTCAGGCAAATCCAATGACCCATTCCACTTCCATGCGCTTTCACCACCATGAAACAGCTTTTCGCCAGGCCGCAGCCCGGCTCTCGAAAAGAGATTTTCTGATGCGTCTCGGCTCTGGCATCGGAGCCATCGGATTAGCCGGCGTCATGGATCAGGCCCGCGGCCGGAGCATCGTGAGCGCCGCCTCACCCCTCAGCCCCAGCCCACCACACTTCGCCCCGCGCGCAAAACGCGTCATCCAATTGTTCATGCCAGGCGGACCTTCACAGGTCGACACCTTTGATTACAAACCGCTGCTGGCCAAACATGCCGGC
>JALRGB010000289.1 GCA_023253575.1 Verrucomicrobiales bacterium | reverse complement strand
CTCGGACGTATGCTTCGATGACCGCCGGGCGGTTCGATAGCCCGTTTTTCTCGACGGATGTCATTTTTGATGAAGACCTTGGTTTTGACGGCCTAGCCTTTCATGGGAAGCTTCGTTTGAACGAGCGGGTTCAGTCGTTTGTGACAATGGGGGCTTTTCCTATTTTCAACACGGATCTTAATTTTTCCTCTAATCAGCCGGCCAAGTTTGAGAGTACGGACAAATATCTGTATGCTATTCAGGGTGGGACCGATCTTTCTTTCGGTCGAAAGACGGCTCTGAAACTGGCGGCGGCCTATTACAATTTTCAGGATGTGGAAGGTCGGCTCTCTGATCCGTATGTGCCATTGAGCGCATCGGATGCGGGGAATACGGACACGACTCGACCGTCATTCGCCCAGAAAGGCAATACATATCGGGCGTTGCGCGATATCATCCCGGACGCGACGAACGGCTACGGGACGAGCAACCAGTATCAATATTTTGGTCTGGCTACGCCTTATCGGAATGTGGCCTTT
Organism: Verrucomicrobiales bacterium; assembly: GCA_023253575.1. GTDB lineage: Bacteria > Verrucomicrobiota > Verrucomicrobiia > Verrucomicrobiales > V1-33 > CAJBME01. The sequence goes on along the minus strand of JALRGB010000289.1, from coordinate 1,101 downwards.
ACGGGGCGCCTTGATTTGGATCATTTTGAGCCAGTCCGCATTTCGGTAATTGGCGAATACATTAAGAACACGGCTTTTGATATGGAGGCGATAGAGGCGGTGGCCGTCAACAATCGTGGTCCGTATGAGGCGGACGAGGGGGATGGTTCTTCCGGTGGGCTGGCTCCGTTTGAGGGGACTGACACGGCATGGACTGTCGGACTAAAATTCGGTCACCCGGCGCTGGAGAAGCGGTGGGCCTGGCAGGCTGGAGTGGCTTACCGGTATATCGGATCGGATGCGGTCATTGATGGTTTCAATGATTCGGAGTTTGGTGGCGGGGGGACCAATGTCGAGGGAATGGTTGTGGGGGGATCACTGGCCTTGACACCGCGGGTGTCGATCGGGCTGCAGTGGATGAGTGCGGATGAAATTGCCGGTCCGCCGTTACAATCAGACCTCTTTCAATTCGATCTGCGGGCCAAGTTTTAGCACAGCCATTATCACCTGACTTACAGCCATGTTATTGTCTTCTGTTTCTGTTCATTGTTGCCGGTTTTCCTTTGCCCTCATTCTCGGGCTTCTTCCTTGTTCGTTGTTGGCCCAGCAGCCGGCGGCGGGGGCGGCTGAAGCCAAGCTACGGGAGCAGCTTCGCGCTACCTTATTGCAGCTGCGCACGGCGGAAACGGAGAAGGCGAACCTGCAGACTGCGCAAGCGGCGATGGAGGCGCAGAACAAGTCGTTAACCAGCGAACTGGAAACGAAGAAGAAAGAATTTGATACGCTGACGGCTGAAAGCGAAGCGGCTCAAGTCAAGGCGCGGCAGGAGATTGGCGGACTGACCAGTCGGCTTGCCGAGAGCGAAGCGGATCTTGCCAAGCACCGGGCGGCCTTGGAAAAGTGGCGGCTGGCTCACCGGCAAGTCACTGGCGTGGCGCAAAAAAAGGAAGAACAACGCGCTGCCGCTGCGTTGAAAATCATTGAGCTCGAACGCCAGGGGGCCGATGACCGGCGCCGCAACGTTGAGTTGTATACTGTCGGTGAGGAGATTCTGAATCGATATTCAAAATTTGGTTTTGGCGAGGCTTTAGCGGCCCGTGAACCCTTTACGGGGCTGACTCG
>JALRGB010000287.1 GCA_023253575.1 Verrucomicrobiales bacterium | reverse complement strand
GTCGTTGGATGTGTTTTACGGACCATCCGCTGCGGACAAACTCATTGGCGAGCCAGTCGAGCAATTCTGGATGCGTTGGTCGTGCGCCATTCAGGCCGAAGTCACTTGGTGTGCTGACGATGCCTTGGCCGAAAATATAGTGCCAGAGCCGGTTGACCATGACGCGGGCGGTCAGCGGGTGATGTGGGCTGGCCACCCAGTTGGCGAATTTCAGCCGCCGTTGTTGTTCTGGTTCCTCTACCGGCATGCCTACCGTGCCGAGGACGGTCAGTACGTCGGGGGCCACGACCTCGCGCTTCTGCATGGGTTCGCCGCGGTAGAGACGGTGGGTTTTTTCCGGTTGGCTGAATGTCCCGATCCATGCGGATTCAGCGCTAGTCATGGCGGCGATGCGGGCCTTGGTGGCGGCCAGATCCGTCTGTAGGGTGCGGGCGGCGCTGGCGTCGGCATCGGTGAGGTCGGCGAGAAACGCGTTGGGGTCGTGGGCGCCATTAAAGGGAGTACGGTCGTCCGATCGGGCGACAGTGACCCAAGTGCCGGGGTTGGTCGCTGCCTCGATGACATAGCTGGTGGCCACGCGGTCCTTGAACTGGCCGTTGCGATCGCGCCCCCAGATGAGCTTTTCGATCAGCGTCGGAGCTGGGAGGTCGATCTGGACCCATCCGGTCGCCGTATCGGCGATCCAGCTGCGGTCGTTGCCGGTGCGTCCGTCGATGAGGTGCTCGAGCTTGTGCGCTTCATATCCGGGCAGCGTGCCGGAGGCGCTCGCGGTGGCGCCTTGCGTAGCTAGGGCAGCATTGCGGCCGGTGCTGTCGTAAATCTCTAGCTCGTCGAGACAGGGTTCTCCGCCGCTGGTGGCGGTGATGGTGAAGCGAATCGATACCGCTTCCACCGGGGCCAAGATCTCCTCGTTGCGCAGAGCATCGACTGCGGGCCTCAAGGTCCGTTCGGTCGCGCCCGCGCTGGCTGCGGCGGCGGCTGCTGCTGCGGCTTTTTGCCGTAAAACGTCGAGCGCCGCGGATTGGGTCGATTCGGTGGCCCGCGCTTCCGCGACAGCCGCCTCCGCTGCCGGGTCTGGTTTTTTGCGAAGCGGGCGTTCGCCGTAATTCACGCCCGCGAAGACTGCCTGCATGGCAAAATAATCTTTTTGGAGAATGGGATCGAACTTGTGATTGTGGCACCGTGCGCAGCCCATGGTGAGCCCCATGAAGGCGGTGCCGGTGGTGTTAACGATGTCAGCCAGTTCATCCTGACGCTGCATGAGTGAAAGGGTGATGTCCGGCGACTTGACGATGTCGTAGGTGCCGGCGACCAGAAACCCCGTGGCGGCATCCGCGTCGAGGGCATCGCCCGCGATCTGTTGGCGGATGAATTGATCGTACGGGGTATCGGCATTAAATGACTCGATGATCCAGTCGCGGTATGGATAAGCGTTAGGTCGCGGGCGGTTGGTTTCGAAGCCGTTGGTATCGGCGTAGCGCACGACGTCCATCCAGTGGCGCGCCCAGCGCTCGCCATACCGGGGGCTGGCTAGGATGGACTCCACCAGCCGCGCATAGGCATCTGGTCGCTTGTCTTGGACGAAGGCTGTGACTTCCTCCGGGGACGGCGGTAGGCCGTGCATGATGAGGTGCAGCCGCCGAATGAGGGTGGCCCGGCCGGCCGGGGCTGACGGGGTCAGGCCTTTTGTGTGCAGTGCCTCGACGACGAATTCGTCGATGGGGTTTTGCACGAACGGGTGGCCGGTTTGGGGAGGGGTTAGCCGCTGGACCGGCTGGAACGACCAGTGGTCGGTTTTTATTTGCAGTGCTTTGGCGGCATCGGCTTCGCCGGGCATGGCGGCTCCCGTATCAATCCAAGTCCGCAGTTTGGTGACGGCCTCGTCCGGAAGACGGTCGCCCTTGGGCGGCATCATGTGTTTTGGGTCGGTGGAAGTGACCATCTTGATGAGCAGACTGTCCGCGCTGCTGCCGCGCACAAAGAGCGGCTCTCCCGAATCGCTGCCTTTTAAAATCCCCAGCACCGAGTCGAGTCGCAATCCGTTCTTCTGCGTTTCCTCTCCGTGGCAGTCAAAACAGTTGTTCTCGAAAAGCGGGCGGATGTCCTGATGAAAGTCGATTTCCGCGCGGGCGAGCGGGATCCATGGGCCGAGGATGACTCCTACGAAGGCGGCCGCCCAGCTGGCGGTGTGCCGATGGCGGGAGGAGGGCCGCGGCGAGGGAGTCGGAGCGGGGCTCGGTTCAGTAAGAATGCACTTCATGTGATGGTGTTGATCATAGGGAGGATGGTGGCCCCTGCTATTCCCCAATCGGGGGATCGGAGTGGGGGGCATTTTGGCGGAGGCGAGTTTATTGGGTCCTGACTCTGACGCGGAAATACTGGGCGTTTTCTGCGGCTGGTGTTTCCCAGCGGACGGTTTCCGTGCCATCGGGGTGGGTGGCGACGACGACTGGGGTGGCGGGGGACGGCGTCCAGATGGCGAAGTTGGTGGATGTTTCCAGGATGAAGTCGAGGTCGACGGTTTGTTGGCGACGGCGCATATCCAGACGCAGCGCTTGGTTATGGATGGTGACGGCGGGGGTGGCGGGGAGCGGGCTTGTTTGCGGGGTGAGGCCGAAGGCGTAGCGCAGCAGGTTGTTCAGGCCGGAGGCGGTGGGGTCGGCCTCTGGGGCGCTGATGGCTGGGCTGGCCAGTTCCGCCGGGCTGAAGGAATCGTTCTGCCATCCGGTGAATTCGGATGAAAAGATGGGTCCATTGGAAGTCCCGGGATGACCGTGTCGTTGACCGCTTAACCCCCAGGCGGCGAATGTATTCAAGTCCGGACTGGCGGCATTTTCATGGCGGACGACCAGCGACCATCCGGCTCCGTCGGAGGACGGCAGCCAGGCTGGGTCAAAGGTGAAACTCTGAATGATTTCCCCGGTGGCTTCGGTCAGCGTGAGGGTCTCGCCGGCATTGTCGAGCGCGTCTGGTCCGTAGGCGGCGAGCACGGTGATGCCGGTGCCGTAGCGCGCGGCGAAAGCGGTGCGGTTGCGCACGACCACGCCCATGGCGCCGGCGTCGAGACGGGTGCCGGCTGGAAGCACTAGATCAATGCCGGAAGTAAAGCGCACACCATCCAGACGCACCGCTTCCGTTCCGATGTTTTTGAGCTCGATAAATTCGAAGTCACTATCGGATGAACTGGCGGCGAGTTCTGCGGGGGTGGTGGGATTCGCCGGGTGATAATGAACCTCGGTCACTCGAAGCAGGTCGCGCGGGCGCGGTTCTGCGGCTGTGGTGCTGGTGATGGTCAACGATTGGGTGGCCCGCACGGCATCATCGAATCCGACGGCTTCGAGTTGAAGGACATTAGCTCCGGCCAGCAGTGGCAAGGTGACCCGCCACCGGGTCAGGTCGAGCCACGTGACGGCCACGGGCAGTCCATTGCGTCGGATTTCTTTGAGGTCGATCCAGCCGGTGCCTTCCAGTACCACTTCGCTGGTTTCGGTTGTAAAGTCGGTACCGCCATTGGTGGTGACGGCGAATGGGGATTGGGCTGGGTATTGGGATTGGGCGAATGTCCGGCGGGCGGTTATATAGCTGGCGGTGCCGCTGTATGTTTGGCCGACGATGGACCCGTAGTGGGTGAGCCACGGATTGAGGGTTGCGGCGTTGAAGACGGTTTCGCAGAGGTGTCGGATGTGGCCGAGGTAGCGCCGCCGGTGTCCAGGGGTGCTGGTGATGAGGCGTGCGAGGTTATTGCCGGATGGAATGAGCGGGGCGTTGGTGGCGCCGCTCATGACAAAATCCATATCCCACGGCAGGAAATTTATATCACGGCCATTTTCTGGCACGAAGAGGCGAATGTTATGAGGAAGTCCTCCTGTATAATAGGTGTCTCCGATTCCCCAGAGATTGACGAGGGCTGTGCATTGAAAGACTTGGTCGAGATCGATTATTTCCGGGGCGGCGACGGCAAGTTGCGCGGACGGCAGGCCCATGGTTTGGGCGAGGCGGATCAGGCCGGTATAGTCATCCCGTCGTTTTCCTGCCCGGATGTCAAACGGGCCGCGATATTGTTCCTTGTCCTGGCCGAGGTTGGTGAGGTCGGTGGCGACATGTTCAAAGGGCACGGCGGGTTTCAAGTTTTCTGGATTGCCAGCGGGGCTGACCGTTATCGGGTCGTAAGTAATGTCATAATTATAAACGGTTCCGGTCGTTTCCGGGAATTGCGAGTCTGTCCATTGTCCACCGTAGGCGGCC
>JALRGB010000192.1 GCA_023253575.1 Verrucomicrobiales bacterium | reverse complement strand
GCGCCCCCAGCTACAGAAGAAAAAGAAAGCTTGCCCTCAGGCCACTGACCCCGGCCTTCCCAGTTCCGGCAACCGCGACAACATTACAGTGCAGCCGCGAATTCTTCGATGCTGGCGCAGGTGAACGAGGTGCGCTGAAGGGATTCGAGGCGCGTTGGGTCAGCAACGAGACGCATGGCTTCAACGAGGCCCTGAGGCACTTGGCCGAAACGAATCTGCAGGTTGGAGAGAACGGCCTCTTGGCGACCCGCTAAATGGCCTTCTTGACGGAGTTGTTCGGCGAGTGACATGGCAGTAGTTCGGGTTTCTGCTTTTTTGAACAGCTTAATCTTATTATCGAAGTCAGTTTTGTCAATGTCAGCGCGGAGGATGTAACGGAGGAGCATTTCGAAAATCAGACGCGGCAAGCGATCGAGCAAAGGCTCATCCCATACCGGATCAGCCATCAACTCGCCACTGCGTTCGGCCTTGAGGGTGCGTAAAATCATGATGCCGGCCGGAGTGCCGGCAATAGCCTCGAACGGAATTTCAGCCAGTTGAATCAGGTGGAAGGCGAAATCGGGAACAAACGGGCGTAGTGCGACCTCGAGCGCAGAAGGAATTTCCAGCAAGCTGGCCAAATCAGGCTTGATCAGCCAGGGTCGAGCATTCTGAGCGAGCACGACCGGCACGATGACCGGCAAGGGGGCTCCCGTCTCTTGTTTGAGGTGGGTTTCCCAAATGCGTACCATGTAACGGAGGAGGCGGAGCGCTATACACCGGTCTTCGGTGGTTTGGTGTTCGAAAAGCAGATAAATGGCCACCGCCTGCCCTCCGGCCCACGTATAAAACAACAGATCGCTTTCGGATTGACGGAATTGGGAGTCGATAAAGGAACCGGGCTCACAACGGAGTGATGACCAATCAATGGCGGCCGTCAAAGCCGATGGCAGTTGGGAGCGCAGAAATCCCGCCGTTGTTTCCGGATCGCTGAAACCAGCCTTGAAAAGCTTATCGTGTGGTTGGTGCATGATCAGGAGGTTTTGGCATCACTCAAACGGGTCTGAGACTCTTCAGAATAACACATAATCAAAAATACATGCATATAGAAACAGTTGAAGCTTTTCAACAAAAAACGCGGAAACGCGTTGATTCGTCCCCAAACCCCGGGAGCGCCGACGTCAAAAGAAAAGCTGAAAGTTGAAATGAAGAAAAACCAACAACCGGAAACCAGCTATTTCTGCTTTCTGCTTTCCCTATTTCAGCTTTTCTTCTTCAGATATCCCGAGTTGCCAACGGCTCACCATGGAAACCGGCGGCGGTGGCACCACCAGTGGCGTATTGGCTCAATGCACCTTCGTGGACGAGGCGCTCGAGGATAGCACAGACCTCCTGCATGATTTTTTGATGGATTCGAGTTGACGGGTTTCTCGAATGAAGCGTGCGATCAATTCAAATTTTTCGGCAACGGTCATGTTTCGCTGGGCTGCTCGCCAGCGTGGCATACCGAGGGGAATAGAAGTGGGGGCGGGCATTGGGAGAAAGATCCAAGGCATTAATACGAGCTATACAGCAGAGAGGATGTAAGTCGGACGTTGAACACTCAACTTTAGATATTGAAGGAAGCCGAGAATTGAACGGAGATGGACGGATACGAAACGACAACGCAGGCGGCTCCGCCGCCGCTGTATCCGGGTACGTTGGCCCCGGTTTCCACATTTGGCCCCCAAGCCACATCCCTCAAAACACGACTCCGAATCCGCTTCTTCGCATCCGGCCCCATGCCAAAATGTCGTTCGGAGAGGCGTTCGGCGCCGCGACCGGGGTCAGCGACCCACGGCTACAAAAGATCCGAATTCGAAACGCCTACGCAGGTAAATTAACTTCCCGACGAGGGCTTGCCATTGTTTTACGACCCAAACCCAAGGCATCGCCCTAGCTTTCACAGAACGCCCCGTTGGGGCTGGGAAGGCGTGGTTCGTCTCACGGCCTCTCCCCGTTGGACTCGAGGCCGCACCCCGCCGCTGGCTGCCATCAACCCGCCGGCCCAGGTCACAATTTTTTGGCTCAGAAATTGTGAAATCTACCTAAAAATGTCGAAAATTTTTACAATTCAAAATGTTGTGTTTAATATTAATTATTAACGAGTTACGATTTTTCTTGATTTTTCGTGTCTAGAATTTTTACATTGAGCGCATTTTCCATGACCACTCAATCAAGCGACCCACACCACCTGCGATCGCGAAAATAAGAAAATTTTCGAAAATTGTTCTCAATTTTAGTTTGTGCTTTGTATTAATATTCAACGATTTAAGCGATTTAAGGACGCTTGGCGAAGCCCTTCTACCCGAGGCGACCTGTCATCATGGCATCAGAATAGCTATAACTTTCACTACCTCACGAATAGTCGTACTCATACGAATCAACGATCGATTCCGCGAGGACACACACACACACACACACATACTACAATGAAGCTCATTAAATCCATCCTAGCTCTGGCCATCCTTTTGGCTGGTTCTTCTCTGATGACGTCGACGGCGAGCGCCCAGATTGGCGCGAATCCGGTGGCCACTCGGTCCTGTCCGCCTCAGTTTCGCGGAGTGGCGATGTACATCGAGTATATCGTTAAGAAGCAGAACGATGTACGATTTATTTGTGATGCATTTGAATTTCCACTACCAGAAGCTTATGGGGGCGCGGCGGGGCTGATTGCCGAGTGGTCGCCGATCATTGATCCGGCGCATCCGGATTTGCTACCGGCGGTGCTCGGCACGCTGGCCCAACCTGAGCCGTGGACGGTGCGGGTGGTGCGCAATGCGCCGGTGGTTCCTGGTCGCCGGGTGGTTTCGACGACGATCTTGAACGTCCCGATGGTGGATGTCGCCTACACGGCGGATCCCTTTGGCACAGGTCCAGTGCTGGGCAGCACGGGATTTCTTTCTGCACTCATCCGCACTTCGGTGGGTGATCCATCACTCCCCGTCATTCAAGCCGGCGACATCATTCAGGTGTTGGGGCCTAATGGTCAGATTTGGTTTCTGGGCACGATGAGTGCCACTTTTGTGCCACACCCGGTCATCTAAGGTCGGAGGCCACCTAGAAGGACATCGAACCGCGGGGCTGACCCCCGCGGTTTTTTTGTGATTTTGTGATGATCCTGGCGCTCTGAAATCTGGTATTTCGAAATCATTACGTGGGTTGAAACGCCCCGGGGCATCCCGGCAGGAAACGCGATTTTAAAAAACCAGTAGTGCGGCGAAAAGGCCTCCGGGAGGGTCCCACCGCACCACTCGTTTGCCACCTTTTCACCCCACCTGCGGGCGGCCGACGCCTGCGTGACGCCTGCGTGACAGCATTTGCGCTCGGGCAGCTTTGAGGAAGAGTTGCCTTGTATGCGATGTGTCCTTTTTTGGCTCTCCCTGTGGATGTGTTTTGCCGCGCTGAGCCCGGCGATGGCTGAGTTGCGCTTGACCCCGGCCCAAGCCGGAAAAATCGGGCAGCGGCTGTGGCAGAATGAATGTGCCGGCACGGTGGAAGGACTGACCTCATGGAATAAGGGCGAAGATTTCCCCAGCCTTGGTATTGGCCATTTTATCTGGTACCCCCGCGGTGTGCGTCAGACGTTTGAGGAGAGTTTTCCCGCCATGATGGCGCACCTGCGCGCGCGAGGCGCCACGCCGCCCGCGTGGATCGCAGAAACCAGAGTCTGCCCCTGGCGCTCCCGCGAAGAGTTTCTCGCGGATCAAAACGGCCCGCGCTTGAACAGCCTGCGCGCGTATCTGGCGCGCACGGTCGGGCTGCAGGCCGAATTCGCAGCGGAGCGAGCCCGCCGCGCCCTCCCCAAGCTGCTGGCCGCGGCTCCTTCCTCCCGGCGAGCCGGCCTCCAACGACAGTATGACGCCGTGGCCACCACCCCACAGGGCGTCTACGCGCTGGTCGACTACGTGAATTTCAAAGGGGAAGGATTGAATCCAGCTGAGCGCTATCAAGGGCGCGGCTGGGGACTGCTGCAGGTCTTGGAGGAAATGAAACCGGTCAAGGCCGGCCCGGGGGCGGCCGCCGAGTTTTCCGCGGCCGCACGACGGGTGTTGGGGCGTCGCATCCAACTGGCCCCGCGGCCGGAATCCCAGTGGCGCGCCGGATGGTTTTCGCGATGTGACAGCTACGCCCGTCCATTTTAGCTCCACAT
>JALRGB010000180.1 GCA_023253575.1 Verrucomicrobiales bacterium | reverse complement strand
GGGGGAAATTATTTCCAGCCGCTTTCGAACGCCTGCTGGGCTGAGAGCACGTTGATGTACAGCAGATTATTTTCCAGCGGGCGGGGTGGCTTCTGGAACGGGAATGCCATGAGTCGCGGCCCATGTCCGGGCGGCGGTGTTGTCGCGTTTCAGCCATTCGTTCATGCCGACGGTAATGGATTCGGCTCGGCTGGTCTCGTCTGAGATGCTGGCGGCCCAAGTGAGGGCGGCGGCGGGATCGTTGTCGAAGGTGGCCAAGGCCAGCCCGCGGACGCCGGCGTCACGGGCCGGGCCGGATGCTTGGTCATGGAGCCAGGTGGAGGCGGCTTCTGGATTTTGTTTGGTCCAATTCCACATCACTGTGCCCATGGCGGTATTTTTGGCTTCTCCTTCCTCGCGGTTGGCGAGCCAAGTGGCGGCGTCGTTGGGTGCTTGGCGGACCCATGATTCGGTAACGAGGCGCAGTGCTTCGCCGGAGTACGGCTCGGCGGCGAGTTGATCGAGGTGCTGGGCGGCGGCGGCGGGATCATTGCGGGACCAGCTTTCGAGTGATTTCAGCATGGCGGTGGTGCCATCGTCGCCCGGCAGCGAGCGGGCCCAGGCCATGGCTTCGGCTGGCGACGATTTGGCCCAAGCTTGCGCAATGTCACCGATGACACGGCGGCGCGCGCCGCCTGCGTCTTCGTCCAGTTGCGTTGCGAGCGAGGCCGCGCGGCCCGGGTCGGTGCCGGCCAGAGTGCCGAGTACCCCGATGAGAGCGCCGCTTCGTTGGGCGTCAGGCAGGTTTGCCGCCCAGGCCATGGCGGCAGCTGGATCCTGTCGGACCCATTCCTTGCCAATGCTGCCGGCCAGAATCTGGCCCATCACGGGAAAATCGACGAGCCGGTTCTCCGGATCCGTGAGCCACGCGGCGGCCCGTTGCGGGTCGGCGGCCGCCAAGCCGGACAGTAAGGTGGAGGCTTCTTCGCCTTTCTTGATGTCCATCGTCTTGAGGCTGGCCAAGGCCGCATCCGGGTTTTCGCGGGCCCAGCGGGTGAGTAGCACGCGCATGAGCATCTTGGCGTCTGGATCCCACTCAGGCGTGCTTTTTCGCAATTCTTCGACGACGGCGGCGATGTCGCCTGTGGGCACGGTGTCAGCGAATTCTAGCAAGGCGCGAATGCGGCCCATGGAATCGCTTTGAGCCAGGATTTCCCGAAGAGTGGCGGGCGATCGTGGGGTGGCGGTGGGCTCAGCGGTGGCTTCCTGCTCGAGGCTGGTCCGGTTGTCGGCTGACGAAGGCAGTGAGGATAGCGGCGCGGCGAGGGCGCTGGCTCGGTCGCGCAGACCGGCGGCTTCCGCGCGGAGCCGCCGGTTGTCTGAATATTGCAGTACGATGATGGGCAGGGCGATGGCAATGGCGGCGGCGGTGGCCGCGTGGCTTTTGGTCATGATGGCGGTGGCAGTGGTCAGGGTGGTGGTTTCAATGGCGGCCGTGCCGATAGCGGCGCTGCTGATGCTGGCAGCCAGCGCCGCGGGGGCGGCGCTGATCGCATGGGTGGGCAGGGTGGCGGCCAGAGCGGCGGCCGTGGTGGTCACCCCGCGGCGGGCCAGTAGCTCCCGCAGTTTTTCCAGTGCGCGTTGGACTCTCATGCGCGCGGCATCTTCGTTCACCCCTAAATGTCGGCCAACGCCCGCGTGGGTGTGCTTTTGATAAAATCGCAACAAAATGGCTTCGCGGTCTGGCGCCGGCAGCGCCTCTACCGCCTCATCAAGAGAGGATTCCAGTGCGGACCAGTTTGCAGCATCGGATGGGTTCATAATAGAGCCATGGGAAAATTCTTGTTCACGCCGCCGACGCGCCACTTCGGCTCTTACCAGATCGATGGCCAGCGACCGCGTGTTCATATGAAGCCAAGCGCCCAAGGAAAGTCCGGCCGGCAGGTGGCGATGCCGCTCTGCCAGTCGTACAAAAACGAGTTGAGCCACATCCGCCGCCAGATCATGGCGCCGCGTCACCCGCCACGCCACCGAATGGACGTGATTTAGATGCCGGTCAACCAGCGCGCGGAAAGCCGCTTCCGACCGCGACTGGGCGAAGACTCCCAGCAACTCCGCATCAGATCGATCCATCATCCTACTGTATTCGGAACGCGGTGAGCAAAGCGAACAAAGATTTTCACCATGACCTGGATTTCGCTTCCCGGCGTGACGCGATCGAGATTTTGACGGCTGGTGTGCCGATCGTCACCGTCGATCGTCACGGTCGATTGCGCTGGCGATTGCGCTGGCGATTGCGCTGGCGGGCGGCAACTTTTTGATGAATTCGCGCGTTATGATTTTCAATTCGGGGTAAGTTGCGACTAAAAACTACGTATTCATGACATTGGACAACCCTTGGTTTATTTTCCTGCTCGTTTCCGTCACTGGCCTTTTCCTGCTGGAGGTGGTTTCTGTTCTATTGAACGTCAAGCATTTGCGTCAGCCTTTGCCTGTTGATTTCGAGGATGTTTTTGATGCTGAGACCTTTGCGCGGAGCCAGGCTTACAGTCGTGAGAGTGCGCGTCATCAGGTGGTGGCGGCGGGTGTGCGGCTGGCGGTTTTTCTTGGGTTTTGGCTGGCGGGAGGGTTTGTCTGGTTGGAGGGGTGGGTGAGCGGGCTGGTGGTTTCCCCGATTGGGCAGGGGTTGTTGGGGTTGAGCCTGTTGCATGTGGCGGGCACGCTGTTGAGCCTGCCGTTTGATTGGCATGACACCTTTAAAATTGAGGCGAAGTATGGATTTAACAAGACGACGCCGTCGGTCTTTCTGGCTGATTTGGTGAAGAGCCTGGCGTTGGGGGCGTTGATTGGTTTGCCGGTGTTAGCAGTCTTGTTGTGGTTATTTGGCACTTTTCCCGGGGCGTGGTTGTGGGCTTGGCTGGTGGTGACGGTGTTGGTGTTGATTTTGCAGTATGTTGCGCCGCGGTATTTGATGCCGTTGTTTAACACATTTACTCCCTTGGCGGACGGGCCCTTGAAGTCGGCTATTTACGGATTGTCGGAGCGCTGTGCTTTTCCGGTCAAAGAGGTTTTTGTGATTGATGGGAGTCGTCGGTCGACCAAGGGAAATGCCTTTTTCGCGGGATTTGGCCGAAACAAGCGCATTGCTCTCTATGACACCTTGATTGAGAAGCACTCGCAACCCGAGTTGTTGGCGGTGCTGGCTCATGAAATTGGCCATTGCAAGCGTGGTCACATTGTCCAGCGGTTGGCGGTTTCGGTGGTGCAACTGGCCTTGATTTTTTTGTTGATGGGCACGGTGCTCAGTCATCCTGGGCTGCATGCGGCCTTCGGATTAAGCCAGCCTGTGTTGTGGCTTGGTTTTGTTTTCTTTTCGATTCTTTTCGAGCCGGCGCAGACGGTGATGGGGATTGTGAGTGGGCTGTGGAGCCGGAAGCATGAGTATGAGGCGGACGCGTATGCGGCTGGCGCCACGGGAGGTCCGGCGGACATGACGGCGGCTTTGAAGCGGCTGGCTCGCGATTCGCTGTCGAATTTGACCCCTCATCCGTTGACGGTGTTCCTGCATTATTCGCATCCGCCCATGATTCAGCGGCTGGCCGCCTTACGTGCGCTCCGCTGACGAGGTTTCTGGCGGGAGGGAATCGATCGGCTTGCCACCGTTGAATCTGTCGCCAATGTTTGCACTGGTCAAAATTTGTCTCATACTGCCCTATTACTTTCATGTTCCAGCTGCCACCCCGCTTTGTGACCCTGCTTCTGGCCTCCTTTGCCGGCGGCAGTCTGGTTTCCTGCACATCCGATTCGTCGCCGGATGGGAATATTTTCCTGACCAATCCGCCGCCGCGTTACGGTCATGGCGGTACCAGCTCCCCACGTTACAAATACGGGGCGACGGAGGTGCCGGAAGATCCGCGTCGTGGCGAGACCCAATATTTGACGGAGCGCACGCCGCTCGAGCCGGTGGCTCCCGGGGCCGTTCGTGACGACC
>JALRGB010000140.1 GCA_023253575.1 Verrucomicrobiales bacterium | reverse complement strand
GTTGACCAGACGGCCTTCGGCGAGCATGTAAATCGTACGGCCGTTGTCGAGGTGGTAGGCGTCGTATTGTGGTTTGATGTTTTCGCGGGTGGCGCCGGCGTGGTTGTTTAGGCGGTCGACTTGGATTTCGTTGTCGAAATGGCCGATGTTGCAGACGATGGCTTGGTCTTTCATGGCCAGCATGTGTTCCAGAGTGATGACGTCCTTGTTGCCGGTGGTGGTCACGTAGATGTCACCGCGTCCGAGTGTGTCTTCGATCGGGGACACTTCGAATCCTTCCATGGCCGCTTGCAGGGCGTTGATGGGGTCGATTTCCGTGACGACGACGCGGCAGCCGTAAGCGCGGAGCGAGAAGGCCGAGCCTTTGCCCACGTCACCGTAACCGCAGACGACCGCTACTTTGCCGGCCAGCATGACGTCGGTGGCGCGCTTCAACCCGTCGGCCAGCGATTCGCGGCAGCCATACAAGTTATCGAATTTCGATTTTGTGACCGAGTCATTGACGTTGATGGCGGGCACCAGCAATTTGCCGGCTTCTTTCATCTGGTAGAGGCGGTGAACGCCGGTGGTCGTCTCTTCGGAGACGCCGCGCCATTCTTTGACCATTTTGCTGAAGAAGAGCGGGTCTTCGGCATGGACTTTTTTGAGGAGGTTTTTGATGACTTGTTCCTCGTGGTTGCCGGACGGTGAGTTGACCCAGTCAGAGCCATTTTCCAGTTCGTAGCCTTTATGGAGGAAGAGAGTCACATCGCCGCCGTCATCGACGACGAGTTGCGGGCCGAGGCCGCCGTCGTGGGTCATGGCCTGAAGGGTGGCCCACCAATAATCTTCGAGCGTTTCGCCTTTCCATGCGAAGACGGGCACGCCGGCTGCGGCAATGGCGGCGGCGGCATGATCTTGGGTGGAGAAAATGTTGCAGGTGGCCCAGCGCACGGATGCGCCCAGATCGACCAGCGTTTCAATCAGCACGGCCGTTTGGATGGTCATGTGCAGTGAACCTGTGACTCGCACGCCAGCGAGCGGCTTCTCCGCCGCATATTTCTGACGGACGGACATCAGGCCGGGCATTTCATGTTCGGCGACATTGATTTCTTTGCGGCCCCAGTCAGCGAGCGTCAGATCGGCGACTTTGAATGGGAGATTGGCAATAAGCGGTTCGTTGGTGGCGGACATAGAAGAATGGGGTATGCGGATCGCGTGAGGTGGGCGGTGAAGCCGTGAAAGGAGGAAATATGAAGTTCCGCGCACCAGCGCAGTCAACATATCAACATATCACGATACGTTGATACGTTCCGTCATTGCTGTTGGATGTCAATCATGGAGTTTTTATGGAAAACGCCTTTGGTGGACCGGTGGCGGGGCGGAGGACTGTCGATTTTTCGATCGGACGGGGCTAGGGGTGGCGTGGTGGCGGCTGGCGACTGGCGAGGCGGCCAGGAAATTCAGGTTCATGGCCGTGTTTTTGTGCTATACTGATTCTCTGACATGCTAACGATCCGCAAACTTGCCAAGGGCTTTAACAACCGCACTCTTTTCTCGGGTGCGGACATGACGATCAATTATGCCGAGCGTGTGGCGCTGGTGGGGCCGAACGGGGCGGGCAAGACGACGCTTTTTTCGTTGATATTGAAGCGGGACACGCCGGATGCCGGCACGATTGATCGCGATGAGTACACCACTTTGGGGTATCTCCCGCAGGAGGCGGAGGCGATCGGGGACGAGACGGCGCTTGATATTGCCGCTGGGCGTGGGGCTGGGCTCGCCGAGTTGGAGACAATTTTGCGGGGCCATGAGAAGGCGGGAACCACCAATGATCCGGCCTATTTTGAGGCTCAGGCAAAGTTTGAAGCGCTGCATCATCCTGAGGTTGAGGCCAAGGCGAAGAAAATGTTGCGCGGGCTGGGGTACAAAGAGGAGGACTGGCTGCGTCCGGCGCGTGAGCTGAGCGGAGGCTGGGTCATGCGGTCTCATCTGGCGCACCTCTTGGTATTGGAACCGGATTTGCTCTTGCTTGACGAGCCGACGAACCATTTGGACCTGATGTCGCTGTTGTGGTTCCAGCAGTATCTGAAGAACTATCCGGGTGCGTTGCTGATGATTTCCCACGACCGCGACTTCATGGACGGTCTGGTCGAGACGATTTACGAGATCGACGAGAGCAAGTTGCTTCATTACACGGGAAACTACAGCGCGTATCTCGAGCAGAGAGAGGCCAACTACGAGCGCGCCCTCGCGGCTTATAAGAACCAGCAAAAGGAAATCGAGGACCTCGAAGAATTCATTGACCGTTTCCGTTCGGTCTCATCCAAAGCGGCGCAGGCGCAGAGTCGGCAGAAGGCGTTGGACAAGATTGTGCGGCTGGAAAAACCCAAGACGCCACGGCGGGTGTTTCGTTTCAATTTCCCGCAGCCGCAGCGCAGCGGACAGCGCGTCATTGCGCTGGAGGGCGTGCATCAGGCGTACGGCGACCGCTGGGTCTACCGCGGACTGGATCTGGATGTGCAGCGGGGCGAGCGCACCGTGCTGGTAGGCCCGAACGGGGCTGGTAAGTCCACGCTGATCAAAATCCTTGCCGGTGAAATCCCCTTTCAGCAAGGCCAGCGCAAACTGGGATCACAGCTCAAACTAGGCTATTTCAGCCAGCATCGCAGCGCCACGCTCGAGCCGGAATGTTCCGTGGTGGATGAAGTGATGCGGGTGTGTCCGACCCTCCGCGAAGATGATGCCCGCGCCATTCTCGGTAGCTTCCTGT
>JALRGB010000134.1 GCA_023253575.1 Verrucomicrobiales bacterium | reverse complement strand
GACGAATTCACTCAACGGCGCCCCCGCTCCTGACCGCAATTCTTCATACAGGGCCTCCCCTCGCTTCTCCTCCTCTCGTTCGTAATCCCGACGAACCAAATCACGAATGTATTCGCTCGCAGATTGATAGAGCCCACTTGGGCCAACTCGTTGACGAATAAAATTTTGCAGTGGACCTGCGAATCGGACGTTGATGCCTTCTGCCATAGCGTACTACCGAGTAGAGCATACCAAATGTCCCACTTGAAGTCAATAACGTGGGACATTTTCCGCGGGTAGTCACCGGAGTGTCTGGATCGTTGGATGTATTTGCATACTCCCGTACCTGTTACCCCGGGCACATCGTTTTCACTTGGATCACGGTGTGTTGTTGCGCTTTCAGGAGGAATCAGAAATGAACGACTGCGTCCGACGACGAGGTTCTCTTGGGGCTGTGCCTTTCACAAGCTTCGCCTACCTCGTTCCGATGGCGATGTAGCCCAAGTGCAACGTCGTCTCACCCCGCTCACCCACCCGCCATCAAGGCATCGCGCGACAAACCAGTCAATCGCTGCAGGCCTTTGATCATCCTTTGAAAAGCCATGATCATGAACCCCATCATGGGCACGCCGGTGATAAGAAACCCCCAACCAGTAATCTTGCCCAGAGCTGCGGTATATGCTTCGCTACCAGGGATTTTACCTGAAAGAAAATGCAGGGCCACCCCGTAATTAAGCACCGCACTGATGACAAACGACGCCGCCAGCCAACAGGTGGCCTGCCACAATAACTCCTGAAAGGCCTTTTCCTCCCGGCGCTCTTTGACCAGCCGTTCCACCGCCGCCACATCCATCAATTCAGGATTCATCAGCAAGGACTTGACCAACGGTTTGCCGGCCCGATGCGTCCACAAAAACAACACCGCCAGCAACAAGGGAATAGCCGCCTCCTTGACCGCAAAGGCCTGCGCACTCAGCTCCAACAATCCTAAACCACCCGTCAGCAGCACCCCAACCATGCCCAAAATGGAAAATGGATTGATCTGGCGGCGCTGATACCAATCATACGCTTGGTAACCCAGTGGCAGCGCCATCGCCAGCACCAACGCCCACTTCGGCCCCACCGCCAACGTGCCAGTCTCCTTGCCGCAATAACTGAGAATCGTCACCGGCAACAACACGTTCAGCATCAAATTAGCCAACGCATTCTCCTTCTTCGGTGGCGGCGCGGTCGCAGTCGTCGCGACGGGCGCAGCCGAGGCCGGGGCGGAGGGAGCAGGGCTTGGGTCAGGCGATGGAGATGACATGGACAAAGCAGTGATGGGGGAAAAAAACCAAGAAGTAAAAGCAGAAGCTGAAAGCAGAATTTTACAATGGCGAGTCAGCGGCCGGCCGGCTCGCGGCCGCCCGAGCCCAAGCATGGCGCAGGCGCTGGCGAAAATGATGCCATTGGTAACCATCGACCACCCGTCGCCGGCTAGCCGCACCCATGGCGGGCAGTTCATCACGGTGCTGGTACGCGTGGTGCAGCCGTTCGGCCAGTGCCTTCGGATCGTTGGCCGGCACCAGCCAGCCGGTCACTCCGTCAATCACCGCGTCGCCAGACTCGCGTGTGCCAATCATCGGCAGCCCGGCCGCCGCCGCTTCAAAAGTGACTTTGGCCCAGCCTTCACACTCGCTCGGAAAGACAAAAACACTAGCCTGCCGCAACAATCCGGGCAGGTCGTTCGAAAACCCCAAAACTTTCACCGAGGACGTCGCGCTCGCCCGCAACGCCGACTCAACCTCCGCATGCACTGACCCCACCAGCCATAATTCAGCCTCCTTGAGTCCCAGCGATTGCCACGCCTCCAACAAATGATGCACGCCTTTGCGCCGGATCAACGCCCCGGCAAATACCGCCCGAAAAACCGGCGGCGGCGCGGACGCCGGCGTGAACTTTTCCACATCTGCCCCGCGCGCCACAATGATGATTTTACCCGCCGGAATGCCGGCCGCGACAAAGGTTTCTGCGGCATACGTCGACTGCACCAAAATGAAGTCCGCCATGTCATACTCGAGCAGCACCCGCTGGCGGCTGGGCGGCAGCTGGTCAAGCCGCGCCCTCCAGCCAACACGCGCGCGCATCTCGCGCTCGGTCTTCGTCTCAAATCGTTTGTGCTGGCCTTTGTTTCGATGCCAGGTCGGGATTTCCAACAGACTGGGAATACCTCGCTGCCGGGCCACCAAGAGGGATCGCAAACAATCGCCAGACCAGCCATGGAAACAGTCGTATTTTCCACTCGCCAGTTCCCGCGACGTTATCCAATCGACATAACGTTTTTTGGCGCCGTAATACCGCGCGCTCCCCAAACCGCTGAGCAAACGCACGGGATGGGCCGCCAGCGAACGAATGCGATCGTGCGGAATCAACGATTGGTCGTCGGTATACCCGATAGCACGCTTTAGGATGCCAGCTTCATGCGCCGCCAACGCGCTCTGCAACGAGGTCAAATGCAGTCCCGGCCCGCCAAATCCAGCACTCGTCGCATACAACAAGGCACGAGGGAGCCGGACGCCGGCCGG
Organism: Verrucomicrobiales bacterium; assembly: GCA_023253575.1. Classification (GTDB taxonomy): domain Bacteria; phylum Verrucomicrobiota; class Verrucomicrobiia; order Verrucomicrobiales; family V1-33; genus CAJBME01. The sequence goes on along the minus strand of JALRGB010000134.1, from coordinate 2,210 downwards.
CAAATCGGTCGGCGGCTGGTCAGGAGCAACAAAATCAGGCACCCCTCTGGCATAACTGCAAAATGACCGCTCGGAAATCTGAAATACTCGCCGCTCGTACGGCATTTCCCCTACGCCCAATCCTTAAAGATTCTCTTGGCGAACATCGCGTTAGCAGTCATTCTCAGACTCGCCCGTGTGGGCACCCGAACCACCAACTAACCAACCCACCATCCCACTGATGAAAACTCTGTTCACCCTCATCGCCGCTCTCGTCTTCGGTGCCGGCATCGCCTCCGCTGACCCAGTCAACAAAAATTGCCCCGTTAGCGGCAAAGCCGGAGACGCCACCATCGTCGTCAAATACGCCAAAAAAATCGGCTTCTGCTGCGATAAATGCAAAGGCAAGTTCGAAAAAGATCCAGCCGCCTTCGCCGAAAAAATCGCCGCTTATAAAAGCGATAGCAAAAAATGCCTAGTCGGTGGCGAAGACGCCGATGAGTCGAAAACCATCGAATACAAAGCCGACGTCATCGCCTGCTGCGCGAAATGCGAAACCAAAATCAAAGCCGAACCAGACGCCTTCATCGCGAAAGCGCTGAAGAAATAGTCAGTTCCATACCAACCCGGGCTCGCCTTCAAGCCAGCCCTGACCCAAAACCGGACGGCCTACCGTCCGGTTTTTTTATGGCCCCATCACAAGACCTCCGTTCCCTCACTTAAAAATCAGCGGCGTGCCCCCCATCACACCACACCACACCCACCCCCTCACACTGCAGCGGCCGTCGCCTGCAAATGATCCGCCATCGCCAACGCGTCCGCCTCAGTCAACGGCGACAATGTCGTCAATCCCGCATGCCACCCGCCCATGACCGTGGCCACACTCACCAACGACAACACCTGACCCCCACCTAACGCAAGATGGACCATCGAGGCGCCAGCCTCACCCGGAAGATGACGCCGCGCCTTGGCCGCCGCCTCCGCCAAAACCGAGGCCGCCGCTAATAATTGCGCCCCACCACCAAATTCAACCAATGCCTGCCCCTGATCGTCCGCCACAAACAATGACTCAGGCAAAAAAACCTCGTTGATCCAGTCAGCCAACGCCCGCACCCGCACCGGTAATGATCCCAGCGGAACCGCAAAAACCGGGCGCTCCCCACCCACCACCACCGGAACAACCGATACCAGTCCATTGCGCTCCGCACGCGCCCGCAACGCACTCAGCCGACCATGCAAGAGCGGCGGAGGCGCGTCGTTCGACACCTCTATTACAGGCGTCTCGTTCGTCGCCTCCACTCCAGGCGTGTCGTTCGACGCATCCCTTTCGGATGGCCGGACCAGCGGCGCCCCCGTCACAAACGACTCGTTCGACGCCACCAGCACGGGTTCCAAAAGCGCCGACACCTCCGTTGCCGCCGCCACCACGGGCGGAGGAACGCACAATGTCTCTGCAGCCGCCGCAGCGGCCTCCACATCAATCCATGAGCCGAGTAGGGATGAGCGCATCGTCAGGGGAATGCAGCTGGAGGCGGGCCTCTAATTCAGCAGCGAGTTGATCGAAAACCACGGCCGCAGCAGGTGGGTTCGCAAACAGCAAACCAAGTGGCACCCCCAGACCGCTGGCCTTCAGAAAAAGAGGATCGCGCGGAACCACGCTCTCGAACATTAAACGAGGAGGAATAATCTGCCGCAACTCGCGCACCACCTCCGCACTTTCATGCTGGCCGTGCTGCATCATCGTCAACAACAAGCCCGCCAGCTGCAAGCGCGCTCCCTGCTGCCGCAACTGCTGCAACGCTCCCAACATCTGCGGCAAGGAACGAACCCCAAGGGGCTCCGCTTGCTGGGGAACTAAGGCATAATCAACGACCCGCAAAATATCCGAGGTATACCCCGTCAGCCCGGCCGGAGTGTCAATAATCACCACATCCAGCCCCGTCGCCGCCAAGGACTCCAACAACCGCGTCAACACCGGCACGGCCTCCTCGCCAGGCGGCTTCGTCTCGAAAAAGTTCTCCAAATGCCCGGCCGGTAAGATTTTTAACTCGGGGAGACGCGTGTGCAAAATGTACTCGGTGCCGTCCTTACCCGTGCGCAACGCATCGTAAAAACCGGGACATTTTCTCGCTTTTTCAGACAGTGAGAGGCCGACAGACCCTTGGGGATCAGTATCAAGCAGCAAAGTAGACCAGCCGCGGCGAGCCAAGGCATAGGCAAGATTGACCGCC
>JALRGB010000039.1 GCA_023253575.1 Verrucomicrobiales bacterium | reverse complement strand
ACCGGCCACCGTGCCGGATTCGAGGGCCTCGAGCAGGGCGGTTTCGTCGATCAGGCCGCCGCGGGCGCAGTTGATGAGGCGCACGCCGGGTTTCATGGAGGCCATGCGGGTGGCGTTGAGCATGCCTTTTGTTTCCTTGGTGAGGGGCATGTGGACGGTGATGAAGTCGGCCTCGGCGACGGCTTCTTCCACGGTTTCCTTTAATTCGACGCGCAGCGTCTGGGCTCGTTGGGCGCTGAGGTACGGATCGTAGGCGACGACGCGCATGTTAAAGGCTTGGGCGCGTTTGGCGAATTCGCCGCCGATGCGTCCCATGCCGAGGATGGCGAGGGTTTTGCCATTTAGTTCCACGCCCTCAAATTTTTTCCGTTCCCAGCGGCCATTGATCACACTGGCGTGGGCTTGTGGGATGTGGCGGGCGAGGGAGACCATGAGGGTGAAGGCGTGTTCTGCGGTCGAGATGGTATTCCCTCCTGGGGTATTCATGACGACGACGCCGGCGGTCGTGGCGGCGGGCACGTCGATGTTGTCGACGCCGACGCCGGCGCGGCCGACGGCTTTGAGCTGAGTGGCTTTGGCGAAGACCTCGGCGGTGATCTTGGTTTGGGAGCGGACGATGATGCCGTTGTATTCGTGTGCCGATGCCAGCAATTCATCGGGTTTGATGCCGATGCGCACGTCCACTTCGAGACGTGGATCAGCCTTCAATTCTTCAATACCGATCTCAGAAATGGGATCGGCGACCAGGATCTTCGGTTTCGCCATCCATGTCATTAGCCATCGCGTCCACAGTGTCAAAAAAAAGCGATACCGGATCACGGGATCTGCGGAGCGGGTTGGGGTCGGGTTGGGGCCGGCTGCAGCGGTTTTTTTCGGGTGATCTGGGCGATTTGCGGAGTTGCCAGCGCTCGTTTTTTCGTGGAGACAGGGGGACTATGAAAAATCTTTTTTATTCCTTGTCGGCGGTGGCGGTGGCGGCGGCCGGAGTGGTGTCTGGTTTTGCTGAATCGCCCGTGGCCTCGGGTCATCCTGACGTGGCGGCGTGGCCTGCTCTTTTTAAGGCGGATTTATCGGATGCGTCGTTTAAGGATGGCGTGTGGACGGTGGCGGACGGCGTCATGACGGCCAGCGAGGATGAGGCGATCTGGACGACCCGTGATTACGAAAATTTCACACTCGATTTGGAATTCAAAACGGCGGATGGGACCAACAGTGGGGTATTGGTCTATGCGACGGACACGGTCGATTGGATTCCGAATGCGGTGGAGATCCAGATTGCGGATGATCATTCCAAGCAGTGGAGTGCGGTGGCCAAGACGTGGCAGTGTGCGGCTGTTTTCGGGCATTTGGCTCCGAAGAAAAGCGCGGTGAAAAAGCCTGGCGAGTGGAACCGGATGACGGTTTCGGCCATGGGACAAAAGCTCACGGTGGTATTAAATGGCGAGACCGTCACCGAGATGGACATGGCTCTTTGGACCGATGGCAAAAAGAATCCGGATGGCTCGGAAATTCCTTCGTGGATGCCGCGGCCATTTGCCACGCTGGCCACGAAAGGGAAAATCGGTCTGCAAGGGAAGCACGCGGGGGCACCGATTTTTTTCCGCAACGTCCGGATCAAGGCGAAAGCGTAAATCGTGGGAGCGGGTGGGAATTGGTGGGGGCCGGTGATGGCGACCGGCTGGCGGCTTAGGGCGTGCGATGCGCTGGGTCGGTGACGACCTGCATGGCGGCTATGGTGGCGGGCGGGTTTTGTTCCGGCAGGCGCCTTGGACTCGGTTGGCTCGCGGTCTGGCGGGCGGAGGACGTCGCTTGGGCGGAGAGCAGGATGGCCATGATGATGACCATGACGGGTGGTCGCCATGACC
>JALRGB010000015.1 GCA_023253575.1 Verrucomicrobiales bacterium | reverse complement strand
CCGCCCCCGCTCCTCCCTCGTCCAAAGCACCACTTAGGAAAGCCGGTAAGGCGTCCACATCCAGTTGGAATTGCACGCTGCCGGCCTCAGGATTCTGGTTGATGCTCGAGTCGTCCAGCGCCCCCATCGCCGCAAAGCGCGTCCATCCATGACCCGTCGGCAAATCATAAGCAATCACGCTAACCGCATGCGTGCCAATCCCCCACGCCACCGGCCGACCGGCAATACTCAAGGGCTGGCCCAGCGCATTCAAACCGACACGAGCCTCGCTCCACCCAGCCGTCGCACTCACCCACGGCAACTCAGTCAGTTTTTTCTCCCCGGAAGAACCGGAAAGCAACGGCTCCACCCAATCGGCATGATCCACCCCGTTGCCATTGCCTCCATCCGTCACCACCAAAAATAAGCGGCTCGCTCCCGTTATATCACCCTCGAGCGGATGCAACCGCGGGCCAGCCGCCCCTTTGACCACCGCCGTCGCCGCCCGTGGTTCCACCGCCGCTTCCGCGGCTACATCCCCACCGGCCAGCGGCGCCCGCGCCGCAATCGCCAAAATCTCCGGAGCGGCCTCGAGGCGCCCCAGCCTCGACAAGGCAATCACCGCCTGTGTCTTAACGCGATCACTCTCATCCCGCAACGCGGCCATTAAATGCCGCGACACCCCCGAGGGCGACTCCTTCGGGCGGTCACCCGTCAATCGAATGGCAAATTCCTTCAACGCCGGATCATTGGCCCCGTACCGGCCGATCATACCGCCCGAGGCCGGTCCCATCAGTAGTTTGGCCGTCGCCAACACTGCAATTCGCCCGGTTTGGGACCCTCCCGTTTCTTCCAGCATTTCTTTCAACACTGGTGCCACCTCGCGAGCCCGCGAAGGATCGCGCAAAATCACCTGCTGCGCCGCCAGCCGACGCCGATGACTAGGATCCAACAGCTGGCGGGCCAGCCCGGCCGCCGACTGCCCGGCCGCGGGCCAAGGCGCCGCCTCCACCGCTGGCTGGGTTCGCGGCGCACGCACCAGCGCGATATACCCGACATCCTCGCCTTTGTACGTGAATTCCCCACCCTTCCAGCTGGCAATATACATGTTGCCCGCCGCATCGGCCTGAATGCTCGTCGGCCGCTCAATCTCGCAAAACGTCTCATGCCCAATGTCAAACCACGCCCCCATTTCCCCATGGCGCCGATGGTAATAAATTGCATTACGCCCCCAGTCCGCCGTGTACAACATGTCCCCAAAGGGCGCCGGCACCGCCGGCTCCTGTACATACGTGGCCCCCACCCCGGAACCACCCCCATAAATGCCCAGCGTCGGCATCGTCTCGTCCGCAAAATTTTTGAAAAGCCGCGGATACCCCATGTCCACATCGTAAAAAAGCGCGTGCACTTTCATGTCCCAGCCACCGCCGTCATTCGTGTTGTCTCGCGCAAACACATTCAACCACGGATCCACCGCCACTTCATATGTGTTGCGCGTGCCAGTCGCAAATATCTCAATATCATGACCATCCGGACGCACACGAACCACCCCGCCCGCATGAAGCCGCACCGATTTACCGTCCGTCCCCCGCGCCTCCATAAATCCAAAGTCGCCAATGGCCAAATACAGCCAGCCATCAATCGCCAGCGTCACCCCGTTGCTCGTGTGGTCCGGCGGACGCTGGGTCAAATCAAAACCAATCCCGCTCACCAACTCCTGTCGCTCGTCCGAAACTCCGTCCCCATCGGTATCACGAAAACGCGACAACCCCGGAGGATGTAAACAATAAACCCACTCGCCATCATACGCCAACCCTCGTGGACTCGACACCATCGCAAAATCCGTCCGCCGATCAGCCCGACCGTCCCCATCATCATCTACTAACTTCACAATAAATCCACGATCCGGCTTCGTGTCGATGGATCCATTCTTATCGACCGAAACAAACAACTGCCCCGCCTCCCCAGGGCACACGAACGTCGGGTAGTTGATCATCGGCGGCGCCGCGTAAATAACCGCCTCAACCCCCGGCGGCAGCCCCGATGGCAAGGGCGTTTCCAGCCCCGGCGCCAACACCGCCAGCCACCAAAACCACGCCCCACCCACTACCCAGCCGCCACAACGGCCCGCTCCAACCAAGGATTTCACAACTCTCTTGTTCATCATAAATCACCCGGTGACATCATGCTGGGGCTTGAGCAACCGGATTTAGCCGCCCCGACCCTCCAATCCAACTGCTTCGCTTCACAGCTCGACACCACCCCATTTGTGGCTTGGATGTGACTCTGGGATGAACCGGCCCGGGG
>JALRGB010000810.1 GCA_023253575.1 Verrucomicrobiales bacterium | reverse complement strand
CCGGAAGCGGAAGCGGCCGCAGAGACCACCCTTTCCTCTTCAGATCCGGAGGCGGCTCATGCCTCTTCAGCTTCGTCCTCGGAAGCGATTCATCCATCGCCAGCTCCGGCCGAGGAAACCTCGTCCACGGCGACTACTCCGGCGCCGACGCCGGTCATTCTTGCTGAATCCATCGTTGCGGAAGTCTCTGCAGCCTCCGATGCGGCTACGGCTGAAGCGGCCGCCCCCGAAGCGCCCCCGGCCGACGAAAGCCATCCGCCCACCTAAAACAGCGGGGCCGACATTTTCTCCCTCGCGCCTGTGATGACGATCCCGCATGATCAAGACATGATGTTGAAGCGACGACGTTTTATCCTTGGCGCCTCGGCCGGCCTCGGGGCGACCCTGCTCCCCGGCTTGGCCTTGGGGACCGGAAATCCCGCGCCACCGCTCCCCGCCCCAGCAGAACCCCCCATTCCAGCAGATCCCATGGATTTCTGGAAAGGACTCTGGCTGCAACAAGACAGCGGCGGCGTCATGGAATTCCGCCCGGATGGCCGCATCATCGGCGTCCCGATCGGGGGCAGCTTCAAACTCGTCGCCCCCGATTGGATTCACCTGACCAGTGGCACGGACGTTCTCGAATGCCGGTGGAAAAACCGCAGCGCTGATGTCGTCCATCTGGCCCGGTTCATCGACGGAGTCGAAGACACCATCGAACTATTGCGCCTGCGCCCGACGACCCTCAATCTGCGCAAGTGGCAGGGAAAATGTGTCATTCGCGAACTGATGGCCGGCGAAAAGCGCGCCACCAATCGTTCGGTCATTGTCGACCCGAAAACCGGTCATTTTCGCAACACGGAAGGTGGCTTCTATCTTCGACTCAGCGAAGGCGCACGCGGTGCCGTGCTCGGTTACGCTCCTGGGCTCGACACCCAGACGACGGAAGTGCAGCTTCTGAGCGCAGGACGGCACCTAGTCGTCTTCGACCGCTTGGAAAACCCACGTCTTTTTGCCAGTTGTCTTTTTGTCGAGTAGACTTTCTTCTCACATCCATGGTATCCAGAAGCCGCTCGCGATCGTTATGACTGCATCGATGAAAATGCGCCTTGCCCTGTCTGTCGGCGCGGTCCTCGGGATCGCGTTTGTTGTTGCTGCCTGTACAACGTCTCGAGCAGGATATGAAACAGCGGCCTACTCAGTTCTTTCGTCGAAAGATACGTTTGAGGTCCGAGATTATCCTGAGCTCAAGGTGGTATCGACGGCGATGGATCCGGCCTCGAAAGAACGCGACGGGCGATTCATGAAGCTTTTCCGGTATATTGACGGCGAGAATGCGGCTTCGCAAAAAGTCGCCATGACCACGCCGGTTTTCATGACTCCTGGATCCGGTCAAGCCGGCGGAGCGGGCACTGGTGAAAAGATGAATTTTGTGGTTCCCACCGAGGTAGCCGCGGCTGGAGCGCCGGCGCCGAAGGCGGAGGATGTCATTTTGGAGACGATGCCGGCGCAGCGGGTGGCGGTCGTTCGATTCTCTGGCAGCTCCAACCCGGCGCTGGAAAAAGAAAAGCTGGCCGAGTTGCGGGCATGGATGGAGCAGGAAAAACTGACGGCCGCGGGCGAGCCATTTACGGCCTACTACGATCCACCGTGGACACCCGGACCGCTGCGGCGCAATGAAGTGCTGGTCCCCGTGAAGAAATAACCACCGTGGTGGACAGAAACGCAGGGATGGCGACGCTTACACCTGTGATGTCATCCGCTGCCTCCGTTTCCATTTCCCGCCGCCGCTGGTTCCGCACCACCGCCGCGACAGCGGCCGGCACCCTGCTGAGCCCGCTAGCCGAAGCCGCCCCTCGCCCCGGTTCGCTTCCACGTGAATTTCGCGCGGCGTGGATGGCCACTGTCTTTAATCTCGACTGGCCCGCCAGTCCGGGGTTGTCCCCTGCAGACCAGCAGGCACAACTGGTCGCCCAGCTTGACGCGGCAGCCCGGCTTCACTTGAACGCGTTGATTTTTCAAGTGCGGCCGTCAGGAGATGCTGTCTACCCATCCTCGCTCGAGCCTTGGAGCGGATTTATCAGCGGAGCCACTGGCCGCTCGCCGGGATATGATCCGCTTAAATTTGCCGTGACCGAGGCCCATCGACGCGGCCTCGAGCTGCACGCTTGGTTCAATCCATTTCGCGCGCGGGCCAGCAAATCACACGGTCCCGCCGGCACCCATCTGGCCACCCGCCATCCGGAATGGACGCGATCATACGGTGGCGGACTGTGGTTCGACCCCGGCGAACCTGGCGTGCGCCAGCATACCATCCGCGTCATCGCCGATGTCGCTCAACGCTATGCGGTCGATGGCATTCACATCGATGATTATTTTTACCCTTACCCTCCGAAGGGAACCTCAGGCATGGGGGCCAGTCCTTTTCCCGACGGCGCCACCTACGCGCGCTACGGCCGCGGCCGCGACCGGGCCGCGTGGCGACGATCGAATGTGAACGCATTTGTCTCGGACATGTACGCCGCCGTGAAACGGATCCGCCCGTCAGCCAAGGTCGGCATCAGCCCGTTTGGCATCTGGCGTCCGGGCGTGCCCACCTCTATCAAAGGGAAACTTGACAGCTATGAACACCTAGGAGCCGACGCCCGCACTTGGCTGGCCAGCGGATGGTGCGATTACCTGTCGCCGCAACTCTACTGGTCCATCAATCCCCCAGACCAAAGCTTCGCCACCCTACTGCCATGGTGGCATCAGCAAAATCGCAGCGGCCGCCACCTCTGGCCCGGCATGGCCATTGACCGCATTGGCCCTCAGCGTCCGGCCCGGGAAATCATCAATCAACTCGCGCTGACCCGTGAATCCGCGCCGCGAGGACGCGCGGGAGCATGCCATTGGGCCCTCAAGGGACTCCGCCAAAACCGCGGAGGCATTCAGGAGGCACTGCTGACCGGTCCCTATGCGAGCCGAGCGGCCGTCCCCGCCAGTCCGTGGCTGGGCGCCGCCATCCCCGAACCACCACGCGCCATCTGCGAAGGCGGAATCCTTCGCATCATCCCGGCCGCCGACACCCGGTGGATCGCCGTACAAACATGGGACGAACGCGAATGGCAGCTGGCCGCACTTTTGCCTCCCGACATGGACAGTCCCATGGCAACAATCGAATCACGCGTCCCCGACAACGCCCGGCGTCTCGCTCTGCGCACCCTGTCCGCTAGCGGCCTCGAAAGCGAGGCGCTGATGGTAGAGATTGCCTGAAAAGGACGACTCCCTCCACGCTCTAAGACGCGGGGCGGGAAGCCATCGCTTCCGCTCGCGCCAGAAGCCACAGGAAATCGGACAGACGATTGAGGTGGCGAACCAGCACCGCATTCGGCTCCCCGGCCTGCAGGACAGCGCGCTCGGCACGGCGACACACGGTCCGAGCGAGATCGAGTGCAGCCCCACACGGAGTCGTCTCTGCCCCCGGAGTAGCCCACCCCTTAAACCGCGTATTGAGCTCGGTTTCCAAGGCGGCGCTTTCCGCGGTCAGTGCCTCAACCATTTCGGCCGTAAGCCGAGCGTAACCAGCCGCCACGTACCGCTCCCTGTCTTCCGGGGCTGTCGCAAGCTCGCCCATCAAGCCGATGAGCTCCGCTTGGCGCGCCGCAAGCGCGGACGTGATCCGGTCGCGAGTACTAAACACGCGGGCCAGTCCGAGCGCCGCATTCAACTCGTCGACCTCACCATAGGAGGCCACCGAGGGATGCGTTTTCGGCACGCGGCGGGCGAACATCAAATCGGTCTCGCCGTCATCGCCTCGTTTGGTAGTAATGGACATCAGGTCGTGGCGCGGGTGATTACTCCTTCGTCCAGAAATCTATCACGAAAGGTTTTTCCAGAATCGGTTTGAGGATTTCCACGAACTTTTGGTGCTCGGGATGTGGAAGATAAACGGCGCGATCGGCTTCGGACTTGAAGGTGACGATGAAGCAATGCGTAAAGCCGTCGGCCAGTTTCTCCGGACTATTGTCTGTTCCCCACTCCAAGGCGGCGATTTCTGGGATGCTGGTTTTGAGCGCCAAAAAAGCGGTCTCCACTTTTTTAATATGCGCGGCGTCCGCCCCGTCCTTGAATTTGAAACAAACAACGTGGCGGAGTACAGGAGCGGCAGAAACAGTGGACATAGCAAAAACGAAAGCAGTCAGGGTGGAAAAGAAAAGCCTCTTCATGGTCAACTACCGTCAACCGGCCAACCCGGTTTGTCACTGCTGATTTGACCCTCGACAACAGGGCCCGCCGCCGCCTCCGAGGAAGCTTCATCACAAAATCCAGATCGCCCGCTTTGAACAAAAACACGAGGCGGCCGCTTCCTGCGCTCAAAAAATCATACCCTTCAGCTTTGGTCCCAATGATTCCGGCCCCTAACTGGCCGTACCATAGGTCCAAAAATGCTCAAAAGCTTGCCCCGGCCCCAGCCGGACCTCGATCTCAAAAGAGTCTTTAAGGCTCCGCAGAAAAACGGGTGCTCCAACCATAAGCCCGCGGACCCGCACCGAGACTACAGTCAAGCCCACGCTTGCCGCCACCCGTATTTTTCGACACTATCATTCCGTATGTCCTGCTTTCATCTTCTGCGCATCACCCTCATGCTCGCCAGCAGCCTGTTCCTCCCCCCACTGTCATCAGCCACCGGCACGCCACCACCCTCCATGAGCATAACTCACGATGAGGCATCCAAAAAAGTCGCCGTCCTCATCGATGGCGCAGTCCTAACCGAAATTCGATACAACACATTCGCCAAACCAGTTCTCTGGCCGATCCACGGCCCCGGTGGCATCCCACTCACCCGCGACTGGCCCATGAAAACGGACACCCCCGGTGATGATCATGACCATCCCCACCATAAGTCCCTGTGGTTTACTCATGGAGATGTGAATGGAATCGATTTCTGGAAGGAGGCGCCGGACGCAGGAAAGGTCATCACTTCGGGCCAGCCTCGCACGACCCTAGACGACGCCGGCCGCGCCGTGGTCGAGCTGGCTAACGAATGGCAAGCACCCGATGGCCGCATCATATGCTCCGACACAACGATCATCCGCTGCAGCGCCGTCCCCACTGAGATCGATGGTCCGGTCGCCCACTTCATCCACTACGAAATCACCGTCAAAGCGACCCATGGAGAGGTCGTTTTCGGCGATACCAAAGAAGGAACCATGGCCATCCGGACGCGCCCCGAATGGAACGTCGAACGCAAGAACCCTCTCGCCGCCGGAACATCACGAAATAGTGAGGGCCTCACCGGAAGCGCCCTTTGGGGAGCCAAAGCCGCTTGGGTCGACTACCAAGCCCCAATCAATAAAGAGATCATGGGTATCGCCTTCTTCGACCATCCCTCAAACCTCCGCCATCCCACCACTTGGCACGCCCGAGACTACGGCCTCGTCGCGGCCAATCCTTTTGGACTTCATGACTTCTCGAAAAAAAACCCTCAAGGCGCCGGCAAATTTACCCTTCCAGCCGGTTCGGCGCAGACATGGAAATACGGATTTTTACTGTATAAAGGCACACTGACACCCACCCAAATCAACGCCGCGTGGACCACTTGGGCCGCCTTGCCTTCTACCGCAAAATAAAAAAGCCACCCCGGCACCGAATCCTTCACCGGACCGCGCGCCCCCTGTTCGATCTTCCACGTCGTCATTGGGATCAGATCCAAGAGAGTAGAGAAAAAGCCTTTCATTTTCGATAAAAACACTGCGGATGTGATTTAATATTGCGAAGAGAAATCTTTCTGTGCTATAATTTCCATATTATTGAGCTCTCTTCCCTCATCCTACTGTGATTCTTCGCTTTCTATTTCTTCTCTGCGTTTTCTGCAGTCTCGTTCACGCCGCTAGCGGCGTCGAGGCTCGCCTCGACGGCATTTCTCCCCAGTCCTCCATGGCGACCTCCCGCCGCGTGCTTACCCAAGGTGAAATTCAAAGCGCTATAGATCAAAAAGGCCCGCTACTAGACCTCGTTTCCCGGCTGGAAAGCACTATTTCCAGTGGCCAGTCGTCGGACTTTGACTGCTTCCTCAAAGCCGACTGGCTGCTGGACACGATCACTCGTCCGGTACAAGCCCCATCGCTGAGCGGTTTCAAGGAAATCGAAGCGGCTTTTGAACAGGGGACCCGCACTTCTTGGTCGCAGCGCAGTCTCGCCGCCGATTATTTGGGTCACCATTTTCGCTTTCTCAGGGTTCACACTCTCGGAGGACGTCCCGGATTATTATTTCGCTCGGTCGGCATTCAAGGTCGGCTCAATTTTTGCCTTTTCACTGTGGCGGTGGCACCTGATGGCTCGCTGGGAGCAGATGATTTATACGTTCTGGGCATGAGTGAATGGGTCAGCGACACGCTGCGCCGCGGCTTCCTGACGCTCATCGAATCACTGCGACCACGCGGCGAAGCCGGCCGGCGCGCGAGTTTGTACATCGAAGCACTTCCTCAGATTACCGCAGTGTATGCGGCCGCTCGAAGTCAGGATCACGCCATGGTACTGCGGCTTTCCGACTTCCTTCCCCCTGAACTAAAACAAGACCGACAAATTTTGCTGACCCGTTTAGAAGCCGCTGAGCACGCCTCCCTTGAAGAGCGAACCCGCGTTTTTGCGGAATGGCAGGCCCTCCATCCAGATCCGCAACAATTACCCCTGAAATGGGCTGACTTTCAACTCGCCGTCGGCCATTTTGACGAAGCACGAGCCGTGTTATCCCAGCTCAATGAACGGCTCGGCGGAGATTCCCACCTCATGTTGCGTTTGGGGGAGATCAAAATGCTAGCCCGCCATCATGCCGCCGGGCTCAGATTAGGCAACCGCGACACTCCCGCCGCACTTTAAGAAAGGGAAACCAGAACACACTACAGCCATGGCCTGCAGGCCACTCCCTTCAAACGCCGGTTACGAACGCACTTTCCGAATGCGATCACGTTGCCCCTGCTAAAAAAAACGTTCGGCGCCGCGACCGGGGTCAGCGACCCACGGCTACAACGAAAAAACCCACTCTAGCGCAGGCGGCTCCGCCGCCACTGTAGCCGGGT
>JALRGB010000676.1 GCA_023253575.1 Verrucomicrobiales bacterium | reverse complement strand
CTCTGGGTATCGCGGGTGGCGGGCCGGCTATCGCTCTGGGACTAGTCATACTTTTTGGCCTATTGCTGAGTCCGACGGTCAAGCGGCCAGCGGAATTTGAAGCGCGTTTTGGAGCTCCGGTGATGATGAGCATTCCATGGTTTAAAGAGGCGCAGCGTCTGGCCGGTCCGGAAGTGCCCCGCCTGAAAGATGGGAAAAATGGCAAAGACAGCGGCGGTCCGATGACCCCATGGGATGCTGATCACTCGATCCGTCCGTATTGTGAGGTGATGAGAGATCGTCTGGGCCTTTATTTCGACTTGAATGGGCTGCATCACAAACCCAAGATGATCGCGGTTGCCGGCGCCTCAGCCGGATCTGGTGCTTCGACGCTCGCCGGCGGTCTGGCGGCGGCCCTCTCGAAAACCGGGGACGGCAAAGTCCTGCTGGTGGATATGAATCTCTCGCAAGGAGCCGCCCATCCGTTCTCCGACGGCCACCCTGCCACTTCCCTTGATGTGGCTGTCAAGTCGCCGCGCGGATTGGAAGCGACAGCGGACAATCTCTACGTGGCCAAAGCCGAAGCCGATTCTCCCGGCGGCGTGTCGCTGGGTCTGGGACGTCTGTCGCGTCTGGTTCCTGAACTGCTGGCGAGTAAATTCGATTATATCGTGTTCGATATGCCGCCGCTTTCCTCGACCAGTCCTACTTCTGCCCTGGCCGGTGTGATGGATCATGTGATGGTGGTGGTCGAGCCGGAGAAAAGCACCCATGATCACCTGCGCCGCTCCATCCGCGATCTAAATGATTCACGTGCCAAGGTTTCTTATGTGTTTAACAAAGCGCGGTCACACGGGCCGGCAGCCCTGAGCGGGATTTAAATTCAGGCTGGGCGGCGAGTGGTCGCACTCGGCCGCACCCCGCTGTGATCCGGGGCCGTAGGCAAGGCCCGAGCGCACCTCCCCTGTTTACTACGTTTTTTTTCGCCGTCATCAATGCTGCGCAACCGAATTTATTACCGGCTGAAGCCGTTTCTGCCGGAGCGGTTGCGGATGCAGATGCGCCGATGGCATGCCCGCCATGTGCTCGAACGTTCGGCCGGACGATGGCCAGTCTTGCCAGGCTCCGAACGACCACCCGCCAACTGGCCCGGCTGGCCCGGAGGTAAGAAATTTGCGGTCGTTCTCACTCACGACGTCGAAGGCATCCGGGGCGTGGAAAAATGCCGCCCGCTCATGGAATTGGAAAGAGAACTGGGTTTCGTCTCGTCCTTTAATTTCATTCCCAAAGGAACCTATCAGACGCCGCCGGAATTAAGAGAGGAATTATCCCGCCATGGATTCGAGGTCGGGGTGCACGACCTTCACCACGACGGACACCTGTACGAATCCCCCGAGGTTTTTGCGCGGAAAGCGGTCGAGATCAATCAGCACCTGCGGGATTGGGGAGCCAGTGGCTTTCGCTCCGGCTTCATGCTGAATCAACTCGACTGGTTGCATCAGCTCGACATCGCCTACGATGCCTCAACTTTCGATACCGATCCGTTTGAACCGCAGCCGGAAGGACAGGGTACCATATTTCCATTTTGGGTGCCCGCGCCGCCTGCCAACGGTCAGGCCACGGACGATGGACGTGGCTACGTCGAGTTGCCCTACACGCTGACGCAGGATTCGACGCTCTTTCTGCTGCTCGGCGAAACAACGCCCGAAACATGGCTACATAAAGTCGACTGGATCGCCGAACACGGCGGTATGGTGCTGGTCAATGTCCACCCGGATTATGTCGCCTTCGGTGAAGCCGCAGAGCCGCTGCGGACGTTTCCCGCTGAGCACTATCGGGCCTTGCTCGTTCATCTCCGGGAAAAATATAAAGAGGCATTCTGGCAGCCGCTGCCTCGCGAGGTGGCCGCTTTTGTCGGGGGTCTTCCTGAAAAACCCCGGTGGCACCGGCCGCGGCGGGTGGCCATGGTCACCCATTCCTATTACGAACAGGATGGCCGCGTTCAACGGTATGCCGAATCTCTCGCCGCTCGCGGCGACGAGGTCGAGGTCCTCGCCCTCCGCCAGTCAGTGGGACTGCCCCGCGAAGAGAAAAGAAATGGAGTACTCCTTCGCCGCGTCGGCGACCGCTTCGCCAAACGCCGGAGTGGTAAATGGGGATACCTCAAGCCCGTGCTGAGTTTCTTCTGGACCTGCACTCGCCACCTGACCGCAGGCCATCAGAAACGGCCTTACGATCTGCTGCATATTCACAATATGCCGGATTTCCTCATCTTCGCCGCTTGGTTTCCAAAATGGCGGAAAGCCGCCATCCTGCTCGATATCCACGACTTGTTGCCCGAATTTTTCAATAGCAAGTTCGGGGCCCCCGCCTCCAGCCGCCTGCCCCGCCTGCTTCTTTACATCGAGCGACTCTCCGCCGCTTTCGCCAACCACGTGATCGTCGCAAATGACCTTTGGCTCGACCGCTACGCTGAGCGAACCGGGACTCAGCGTCGGTCGACCGCGTTCATCAATCATGTCGATGCCCAGCTCTTTGCGGCTCGTCCCCGCACCCGCCATGACGACCGCCTCATCGTCATGTTTCCGGGCGGTCTCTACTGGCATCAAGGCGTGGACTTGGCTATCCGTGCCTTTCAAACGGTGGTCGCCGCCGTGCCCGCCGCGGAGTTTCACATCTATGGCGACGGCGACATGAAAGATGAACTGGCCGCCCTGGCCCGTGAATTAGGTATGAATGGAAGTGTGCGTTTCTACCCGCCCGTGCCCAGCCGTGACATCGCCGCGCTCATGGCCGGCGCCGATCTCGCTGTCGTGCCAAAACGCGCCGATTCCTTCGGCAATGAAGCGTATAGTACTAAAATCATGGAATTCATGTCGCTCGGAGTGCCGGTCATCGCCAGCTCAACCCGCATCGACCGCTTCTACTTCAATGACTCCGTGGTCCGGTTCTTCGAGTCCGGCAATGTCCCAGACCTGGCCCACGCCATGATCGAGATGCTCCAAAACCCCGCCGCCCGCTCCGCCCAAGCCGAACGAGCCCAATCCTACGCCCACGGCAACAATTGGCAGACCCGCGAAGAAGACTACTTCCAACTTGTTGATTCACTCTGCGCCAGTGGGCGGGGTGCAGTCCAGTCTGTGTCGTCCTCGAGGGTAAAACCCTCGCATGTC
>JALRGB010000577.1 GCA_023253575.1 Verrucomicrobiales bacterium | reverse complement strand
GTGACTGGAAATTCGGCGTTGAATCGTTCGACGCTCTCAAACTGATGGGCGAGCATGACGGACGAGACCAAGCCGGGCGATGGTCTGAGGACGTACAATGGAGATTTGTCGGCGGTCGGGGAGCCGGTGGTTTTGAGGGCGGTGCGTCCGGTCGCGGGGTCGGTGGCGGGCTGCCAGAGCGAGCCATCCGGCCAGGCCCGAAGCGGGCTGGTGTCAGGCAGGCCCGCCACGGCGTTTTGCACGAAGATGAGCTGAGGGGAGCCGAGAATTTCCTGAATGGATCCGGTCGGTTTGGGGGTGACGACGAGATCGCTGAGAACGCCCATGCGGACGGGCTCTTGTGGGAAGGTGATGGATCCGACGGGCGGGCCGAAGGCGGCCCAGCGGAGCCGGTGGGTTCCCGCCGGGAGGTGCAGCCAAGTATGACCTGTGACTGGAAGCGGCAGACCATTGACAAAGGCCTCGATGGCGCCGCCGGTGCCGGAGGTATTACTGGATCGCGAGAGGCGCCAGTTCACGAGGGATGGGGTAGACGTCGTGGTTTCGGTTTCCAGCCATGACGACTGACCCGTTCCGATCAGCCCGCTGACTGAGCCGGTGAGGCCCTCGGCGCTGTCCATCCAAGGCGCATCGCCTCCGGTGGTCCAGACCAGCCCCGGGGCACCGGATTGGGACCCTGCAGGCAGGCCGGGTTTCCATCCAGCCGAGGTGACGGTGAAAACGTCGGGAGCAGGGTCCGCGGCCGAGCCGAAACGAAGTCGAACGCGGTGCGGCCCGGGAGATGAAACAAACGCAGGCAAAGCGAGAACAGTGCCATTTTGACCGGGTAGGCTGACCACCGGCGCCATTTTCGGTATTGAAAGAACGGCCGGGTGCAGGCGGAAAGGGCCCGGAATGACCGACTCAAGCCACATGGACGCCCCGCGGGCCAGACCACTGAGCTGCATGCGCAGGACACCCGTGGCCCGGTTGCGCAAAAATGTCCACTCCTTGGGACCCGAGGATTGCCATACCACCCCCGGAATCCCCATCACTTCATCCACCGAGCCCCCACTGGTGAATTCATAAATCTGCAGTTGGTCGAGAATCGAAATCCCGGCGTCCGGAAGGCGGCTGATGCGCAACGTGGTCACTCCGGTGCCGTCCAATTGCCAGACCGAGGGCGACCCAGAGGGCGTGAAAGTGGTTCCTTGGCCGGATTTGAGAACAAATCCAGTACCCGAGGCCTCGATTTGGCACGGCAGGGAGAGGGTCGTTTCGATCCATGCTTCGTTGTTTGTGAAGAAGGCGGCATCGACACCGTCGGGGGCGGTCGGGGTGGCCAGCGAGGTGAGGGTGGCTGGGCCGGAGGTGGTCCACGTCCGGCCGGTGGTTTCGATGGCGTCGTTGAGTGGGAGGGGGGTAGCTGGGGCGAAGGTGACGGCATCGAGCCAGAGGACCGAGCCGGCGGCGGTGAGGGCGCGACTGCCGCG
Organism: Verrucomicrobiales bacterium; assembly: GCA_023253575.1. Taxonomy (GTDB): domain Bacteria; phylum Verrucomicrobiota; class Verrucomicrobiia; order Verrucomicrobiales; family V1-33; genus CAJBME01. The sequence goes on along the minus strand of JALRGB010000577.1, from coordinate 2,256 downwards.
CTGCGTCCATCGCACGGTGTGCGTGCCGGCGGGCACGGCGAGCAGGCGTTGGCGTTGCGTGCCGGCGGGCGGCGGGGCGGGCACAGTGACGCCGTCCAGCGAGAGAGCGTCTTTTTCATTGCGGGCACCGTTGGTTTGGGCCCCCAACTCCATGCGGAAGCTGAGGAGGCCGGGGCCAGTGACATCGGTTTCGATCCATGGATCACCGTCGATGGAGTGTTCGCCTCCGCAGACGGCATCATTGCCTTCACGGTTGAGAGATGGCGGTGTTTTGAGTCCGAGCCACGGGGTGGCGGCCGAGGTGCGAAAGACGAGATCCGGGGCATCGGCGGCTTCGGCCAGCGGCACGGTCGTGAGCGGGGTGGTGCCGAGCTGGGCGAAAGTTCCATCTCTGGCGATGCGCACCGTGTGGGGGCCGGCGGAGGGGATAACGAAGGCTGACTGCGGACTGGAGTGGCCGAATGAGCCGGGCCATCCGAGGGCGGGGCCGCCATCGACGCTGATGTTGTTCGCGGCGCCTGCGGTCACGACGGAGCTGGCGGCCATCGTGAAGACAGTGGGACCGTCACAATGGATGACCATGGCGGCGTCGGCTGGCGGTGGGCCTCGCCATGCACTGGTCATGGCCTGCTGGGGGCCGGGGATGCCAGCGACACTGGGGACTGGAGTGATGATGGCGGTCGCCGTAAACGAGACTGGTGTTTCCGGACTTCCCAGTAGATCGGAGACAAAGCGGCTGGGAGGCGGCTCGAAGTGAACGGCGTCCAGCCAAGCACGCGAAAAATCAGAGCCACTCCACGTCACCTCGTGCGAGCCTGCGGGCAGAAAAATCTGGTGACTAGCCCAGTCTGATTCGGGCGGTGTTTTCAGGGTAGAAGCCAAGCCATTGACCGTGACTCTGACATCACCCAGCCAGCGGAACGAGAGCAGACCGGGGCCGGAAATCCGGGTGGTGACCGCGGCGGATGCGGTGCTGGGAGATTCCATCAATACGGCATTTCCTCCTTCGGCTCCGGCCGGTGCCGCGGGTGACGGCATCGTGTGCAACGAGGCGCTGTCCGGACCGTGGGTCAGCGTAAAAGTGAATCCGGGCGCATCCAGAGCGGTGGTGGCTGGGATGAGCGGAAGGATTTGCAGTTGGTCGATCCGGATTGGCAAGTTGACCCCGGATCTGGCGGTGGCTCGGATCGGGACGGTTTGAGCGCCGCCGGCGACGGCGATGTAAGCGAATCCGTTCTCAACCCACTGGCCGAAGACGGGTGGAGAGTTGTCGGGCGGCGGCTCCTGAGCATACCGGCACACGAGAATGGCCGGTCCGGTGGCATCCACCAGCAAGCCCGAAATGCCCTGAGGCATGATGTAGACCGCATCCTCACCATCCGGTGCCGTCATTGGATCCACCAGTCCCACCGCCTGACCATCGTCTGAAATCACCGTGATGCCGGGGGCATCCAAGGCCTCGCTCAGTGACACCACCGGCAACGGAGTGGCTGAAAACTCGTCTACGAACAACAGAGGGCCCTTGGTCAAGGGCATTCCGCCATTGAGAATGCGGTACTCGCCTGGCAGTACCACCTGCCTTATTTCCAACCAATCGCTGACCACGGTCGCATTGCTCCCTGCGAGGGCGGTGGTCGGATTGTGCAATCCGCCTGCTCGCAGCCAGTATCTCACCAGTGAAGGAACGGTGATCTCGGTTGATATCGAATTTCCCACCGCTTCGCCGATGGGGATGCTGACCACCCCGGCGCCGTCATGGGACAGTCCGGGATCAGGCGAAGTCGTGACGTCGGACGAAGCAACCCACTCCCGCCCGGGTGTCCCAAGAGCTTCGGCAATCGTGAGGGCCCATGCGTGCGAGGAGGCACAGAGTAGGAAAATGAGCCAAATAAATCGAAGCGACATGGGGAGATGAGCGGAAGGTGAGAGGCTCGTCCTAAGGAATATACCTAAAATTCGGCCTCGTGTCCACTGTTTTCATACCATCCGCGCCTTGTGTATGCCCAGCATGGGCGCAGTCCAAATGGGGTTCAAGTCCCCTGTATGAAAACCAGAACCATGAAAATGGGAAACCGAATACCAGCAGAGTTCAACGGGAGGCGTGTGACCGCTTTTCTGCGCTGTTCAGCCAAGTGCGGTTCGTGAAAGTAGCCAAAGCGTCTCGCTCTGGTTTTGAAAATAATTCAGACCGCCACTGTAGCTGGGGACGTTGGCCCCGGTTTCCACATTTGGCACGCAGGCCACATCCTTCAAAAC
>JALRGB010000546.1 GCA_023253575.1 Verrucomicrobiales bacterium | reverse complement strand
GCTGGCTCGTAGGAAAATTGCCGCCATTGACCCGCGCGCCGTCCGCGGACCACGGCGTCGCACGCGGCGATGGCCGCCTGACTTTCCAAGGTCGATACTGATTTTGCGGCTTCGGCGTCACTGGCGGTGTCGTGGGTGAGGGTGCGAGAAAATCCGACGGTGGGAGCTGTTCCGGTGTCGAAACACATCAAAAAAGCGGTGACATCATCCAGTTCCTGCAGTGTCTCGAGAGTATCCAGCACGTAAAAGTGTCCGCGGGGCAGTTGAAATCCGGTGCCGTCGTGGAGTAGTCCGTAACCGGTCACATTCACAGCACCCGGGGTGCCGTTGAACTGGGCGCGTTGATAGACCGTGCGAAGCGCCACGGTTTTGATCGGCTGGTTGGCTCCGACCTCGGTGCGTAAGTCGATGTTTTCGTCCGACCCTGTGGGTAGGGTGTGGCAGGTGACACAATGCGACTTGACGTGGTTATTAAAAAGATCGCGGCCGCGGGTGGGATTGCCTTGATCGAGCACCGGCGGCAGTGTGCGATCCAGCTGGCGGTTGGGATTGGCGTGGTGGCGCACGGAGAGCAGGTAGGCCGCAAGCGCATCCATATCGTCATCACTGATCAGCGAGCCGCCGAGGAGATCGCGGAACGTGGGATTAAAACTTTGGATGTCAGGGCGGTCGCCGCGCCAGTGGAAAATGCGATGCGGCTGCATGCCCCGCAACGTCTGCGTGGTCATGGGCCCCTTCATCGGATGCATGACACGCGGGCGCAGCGTGGAGTCATGGATGGAATTGTTTTTGCCATTAACAGTGACCATGACGCCATTTGGATCGCCCAGATCCCAGGCTAGACCGTCGCGATCAGTATCAAGATGGCAGCTGGCACAGCTGGCGGTACCATTGCCCGAAAGTCTGGCATCAAAAAGATACCCCCGGCCCTGCCTCACGAGTGGCGGCATCGGGTCATGGCTGGCCACAGCCGTTTCTGCAAGCAGGGGAGCGGTGGCCGTGGCCGCGGTGTCGATCACAGAAATGGTGTCCGACAACTTGTTCATCACATACAGCCGGTCCCGGGTCGGGTGCAAGACCAGGCCACGCGGACCGCGCATCTGTCGGCTGTCAGCCATCGACGGCCGCACATCGATGCGCCGGACAATCGATCCATCGGCTCCCGAGAGTTCCGCCACGCGGTCGCTGCCAAAGGCGGCCACCCACAGCCGGGCTCCGTCCTTGGAAAACACAATCGACGTCGGTTGAGCCAGTGAGGCGGCGAGGGCGGACGGGTTGGGTAGTTGTCCATAGTCGATACCCGGATTCAGGTCATGGAGTGAGATGTTGCCGGTTGCGCTGGCCACTCGCGTCACCCGGTTGAAGACGAACTGGCCGCGCAGTGCTGGCTCGAAGCGAACGAGGTTGCGGGCGTCGGTATTGGCGACCCAGATGTCGCTGGTGCCCGGCTGGACGGCGAGATCGAACAAATTTGTTCCGGTGCCGCCGTGGTAGCGTCGGACGCGGTGGGTGGTGGTGTCGATTTCCGCCACGTCGCGGTCGAGAACGGTGTAGGGGACGCGCGGGTCGCTGGCCTCGACGATGAGGCCGGTTTTGGGGGCTGCGGGCAGGGCTGGGGGCTGGGGCATGCCAGCCCTTTTCCGACGGCGGCAGCGGCGGCGGCG
>JALRGB010000139.1 GCA_023253575.1 Verrucomicrobiales bacterium | reverse complement strand
ACTGGATGATTCCAGACGGCCAATGGACGGTGACGGTGTCGATGGTGGCGGCGGATCCGAGGCCGACAAAAATGACGGGCTCATCGGAGCTGAAGAACCCGCGTGCGGGCGACAGCCAGCGAGTTTGTTGTTGTCCACCGGCCGAGATGACGACTTTGGCGCCGAAGCCGAAGCGGTTGCTTTGGGTGCCGACGAGGCGGATGGCGGCGCGGTGGGTAGTGATGGGCGTCGTATTTTCGTAGACCGAGCAGGCTTCATTGAAGTTATTGACGACGAGGTCGACATCGCCATCGCCATCGAGATCGCCGCTGGCGGCGCCGAAGCTGACGGCCTCGCGTTCCAGACCCCAAGCTGGGCCGACGTCTTCGAGTTGAAAGCGCCATGCGCCGTCTGGGGTGGCCCCGGCATTGCGGAACGCTCGGTTTGGGTCGCGTTTGGGGGGGGCGGGAAGTTTTTTCCCAGCGCTGCGGGCGGCGACGAGATCGGAGTTGAGGAAATCTCCGGTCATGCCGTTGGTGATGTAGAGATCGAGCCATCCATCGCAGTCGAAGTCGGCCAGTTTGGTGGCCCATGTCCAGTCGGTGGCGGCGACGCCGAGTTGATGGGCGCATTCGAGGAATGGCCGGCCGTTTCCGGTATTGAGGTAAACGGCATTGCGCATGTACTGACGGGGGGTGGGAACTTCGAGAAACCATCCATTTTTATCCATGTCGCCCATGCCCATCTTATCTTTGTAATGGTTGGAGCCGGCCATGTCTGAAGCGATGAAATCAGGCAAACCGTCATTATTGAGGTCGCCGGAGTCGCAGCCCATGGAAAACCAAGGAGTGTGGCGGAGGAGAGTGGGGGCGACGTCGACGAAAGTGCCATCGCCTTGATTGCGCCACAATCGGTCTGGACCATTGAAGTCATTGGCGACGTAAAGGTCTGGCCAGCCATCGCCATCATAATCCCACCAGGCGGCGGAGAGGCCGCGGCCGTTGTCCCAGAGGCCTGCGGCGGCGGCGATTTCGGTAAAGCGTGGGATGCCGCCGGGTGTGGCTGGACCATCATTGCGGTACAAGCGGTCGGCCTGTCCGCCTTTGATCAAAAACGGTCGACCGTTCGGCATGGTGACCAGATCCCATTCTTCGCGCATTGAGCGCGGCAGGGTGGACTGACCGGTGGCCGGGTCCTTGATGATATGGCGCTCGAGTTCTTTGATGCGGGCGGTATCCCCGGCGGAGATGGACTCAGCGGTGGCTGGTCGGTTGGTCACGAGGTAGCCATCAAGATCGCCGTCACGATCGAAATCAGCCCAGCTCATGATGACACTGGCTCCGGTATGGTCGAGCCCAGCCTGCGGAGCGACGTCTTGAAAATGGCCTTGTCCATCATTGAGAAACAGACGGTTGGGGCAGTCATACCCGCAGACCATGAGGTCGAGGTCCCCATCGTTGTCGATGTCGGTCATGGTTGTACCGGCGCCCCAGCGGGCGGCATCGGTTGCTAGGCCGGAACTGACCGTGGCGTCCGTGAAGGCCCACTGGCCGCGGTTGACGAAGAGCCGGCCTCCGCCAAAGGGGCGCGACAGATACACATCAGCCAGACCGTCGCCGGTGACATCGCCCACTGCGACACCGCCGCCGGCAAAGGCGCGATCGACGACCCCAGCATACGCCGGGGGCGGGTTCCACACGTGTTGGAAGTCGAGGCCGCTGGAGGCCGGGACGGTTTTGAAGAGCGGGGGTGCGCCGGTGGCGCCGGGAGCGGTTTCCGCACTGTGCCCAAGGCTAGCGGCGATGGTGGAAAGGAGCGAAAATGCGGAAAAAACAGGGAACAGGGATCGACTCGGCATGGCGGGGGTCAAACGGGGATGGGGGCCTCCCGTGCCAGATGGCCGGTAAAAGGTTGTGATATGAGTCTAAAAAAACCCGGTGGATGGCAAGAAGAAATCCCGAGGGAGAGGGTTCCAACGACGGAGCCAAGGGGGAGGGTGCTTTAGAACGCCGCTCATGGAGAAAGCGTTTAAGAATCCAGCAAGGATCCAGCTTATAATTAAAATAGTTTACCAGACTCAGTAAATTTGAATTCCCTTGATGTACAAAAAGAGAACCATCTTTCGCGCCAAATAGACAACAGGCATTGACGAATGTTCAATTTTTTTTGTATAATGGGGAAATCCCTTTGTAGACGAGTGTCAATGATGGGTGAGCGATCCTGACGGAAGTATTTTTGGTTGGGGCGCTCGAGTTGGTCTTTTTGCTTGATTAACCCCTAAAAAACATGAAACCCCATCGTTTGGTGCCTCGGGGCGCCTTAATTGCTGTTGGCCTTGGTCTGATTGGAGTGGGACCGGCGTGGTCTCAATTCACGACTTTGGATGAATATGGAAATGCGGGAGGGACTGGCAGTTTTACGCAAAGCAATGGTTCTATCGCGATCACTGGTG
>JALRGB010000527.1 GCA_023253575.1 Verrucomicrobiales bacterium | reverse complement strand
ATCCGGTCCCCCGCACAAAAATCATTCGGTGAGACGTTCGGCGCCGCGGCCGGGTTCAGCGACCCACGGCGACAGAAGATCCGAATACGAAACCACAACACAGGCGGCCAAGCCGCCACTGTAGCCGGGTACGTTGGCCCCGGTTTCCACACTTGGCCCCCAGGCCACAACGATCAAACGCGAAATCGGAAACGGTATCGGAAACTTCTTCGTTCCCGTTCGCCCTTCTTCGTTCCGCCCACCGATCACGCAGGCACCGCCCGCTTTACCGGACGTTCACTTCGGCCATGGCAGCCGCCGCTCAGCGGCCCTGAAATCAGCCGTTTTTAGCCCCCGGAACCGGCCGCCAGCCGCGCCATTCCGTGACCCCAAAAACGACCAAAAATGATGGTTTTGCCCGTTTCATCACAATTTTCGCCGGGTTCGTCACAAGTCATTTGCGCGACGCGACGAATGCGCCACTACCCGCCTTGATCAGGACATGCCACGAGCCGGACACCCGCGTTCGCCTCCACTCCCGGTCACAAACGAAAAACACATCCACTGACCAAAAAAATTAACGCATGAAAACGTCTTTTCCAAAACGTTCTCTCCGAACCGGATGGCTCGCCCTCGCGGCTATCACCCTCGCCCCGGCGTCTATGGCGGCGATCATCTATCAGGACAGCTTCAACCGAAGCAGCACCTTCAACGGGTCCACACCCACTGTCACCACAAACGGTGCGACCTGGACCGGGGGAGGCACCACCAGCACAACCGGCGGCGGACAGCTTTCGCCTGTCGGGCAAAACTGGCTGCCTTTCTCTCCGACCGCAGGAAACATCTACACGCTTTCCTATACACTCAATCCCAATGCGGCTGGAAGTGACGTCAACCTCGACATCGGCTTCAGGAACGGCACTGAAACTCGTATTGCCATATTCTACCAAGAAATCCGCAAACCGTCGAGCATGGACTTGCAGGTCATTTATGATAACAATAATAATATTACAAATGAGCACACTAATATCCAGATTGCTGATCCTGCACCAAACTCGCCGACCGATTATCAAATCGTATTGAATACGACCAATTCGACTTGGACCGCCGAATTTTTGTGGGGTGGAGTGTCTCGGCAGTCAGTCAACTTGGCAACCCCCAACATCACCCGCATTACGTTTGACCAGTGGGCAGGTGGCGCGGGTGCTGATGTCGTGACCAACTTCAGCCTGACGAGCACCACCGCCGTCCCTGAACCCGGCACATTTATCCCGGCGGCGGCGTTGGTGATGGGTGCGCTGCTGCGTCGTCGGCGGTCGCGGAGCCACCGGACTGGCCGGGCTACGGCATAGGTTCGCGGCTGGCATGAACCGGCCTGAGGCTCGGGCTTGGAGAGACTTCTCTTTCCGCTCCCCCTCAGGCGGGTTTCCCGCCGCTCTCGGGACGGGGTACGTGTCGGTGTGACCGTTCCGTCCCGGGTGGGGCAATGGCGTCGTTTTCTCCTGCGGAAGGCCCGTCGGCAGGGTGGGCGGGCCGGGGTTATCTTGACTCCTGACCGCCAAGAAACGAGGCACCCACTCTTAGGGTCGGGCTGAGGGACGCGACTTGAGGTTCACGCGGAGACGCGGAGACGCGGAGAAAATCTCATCTTCCTCCCTCCGCGCTCTCCGCGCCTCCGCGTGAGAAAAAAATCAGCCTGCCAAACGAGAACCCTCGGCG
>JALRGB010000392.1 GCA_023253575.1 Verrucomicrobiales bacterium | reverse complement strand
ATGAGTGGCAGGGGTGTCCTCGGTTTTGGGTAGTGAGTATCAGGCCGCGTGTCGGGTGTGATGTGGGCCCGCGCGGAGGGTGGCGACATTGGCCATTGGCATTTTTGCTCCGGCCATGGGAAGGCGGGGCACGGTTGATGGGCTGATCAGCGTGCGATGAGGCGATAGAACTCTTGGCTGGAGGTGGCGGGGATGGTGGCGCGGTGGAGCTGGGAGGTGCCGGCGGGTGGCGCGGCGGTAGTAGGAACTGGGACCCAGGAATCAGGCTGCAGCGAGGGTGATTTTTCGAGGGTGACGACCACGCCTAGGCGGTCGGTTTCCAGGGTGAAGGAGATTTCGAGCTGGCCGGAGGTGAGGGCCAGATTCATGGGGGGTTGTGGATTGGTGAGAGCGGGAGGTGTGCCGAGGGCGAACTCGAGGAGGTTGGGCACTCCATCTAGGTCGGGGTCGGCGGTGGTTCCCTGTTCGGCTGGCGGGAGGCCGCTGGTGCTGATCCAGCTGGCAAAACCGGGCGTCGGGGCGACGGCCTGACCTGGGCTGGGCGGGCCGGCGATCCAGTTGGCGGCTTCATTACCGTACTTATTCTCGGTGATTTTGAGCAGCGCCAGCCCTGAGCCGGAGGCGTCGCTGGGCCATGGGGTACTGATGCCGTAGCTGACGCGATCGACCCGGGCGAACTGGCGGATGCCGGCGGTGTCCATGCCAGCGGGGCGGCTGATTTGCACCGATTCGCCCTCATTGGATAGCCGGCCGCTGGTCCATTCGATGATTTGGGTGGCGGCTGGCACGTTGAAGGACGCGAGGAAGGCGGGGCGATTTTTGACCAGCAAGACCCGTTCACCCGGGGCGATGGTGACGGGGGTAGTGGAGGAGAATTCGAAGTCGATGCCATCGGTTATCCTCCAGGCGCTGGTCCGGCTTGAGTCGAAGAGCGGGACGGCGGTGTCGGAGACATTGAGCAGTTCGATGTATTCGGAGTCGGGGTGGCCGGCTGGCTCGAACATGATTGCTGAAATGACGACGGGACCGACTCTGGGCGCGCTGTTGGGCTGGCCTGGAGTGGCAGTGTTCATGGCGACGAAATTCCATGAATCTGTTCCGGCCTTGTAATAATTGCCGAGAGTTTCTCCTGACATGGTGGGTCCAAATTCCTCCTGAGCATGATAGTCAGTGAGTTGATCATTGACGGCGGAGGTCAGGTGCACTGTTTCACCCACGTCGCTGAGGGCGAAGGGAGTGATGCGGCCTGGATCAAGGCTGGTTTGACCGAAGTGTAGGTTTTCGTAGAAGACGGTGCGGCCGCCCGGCGGCAGCACGGTGCCGGCTGGAATCCGGTATTTCCGCAAATCCAGACCGCTATCGCTGAGGAACCATCCACTGAGGTCGACGGAGACGGCGGAGCGGTTGTAGAGCTCGATCCAGTCGCTGGTTTCTGCTTCAGAATTTGCGAGAAGTTCGTCGATGACGATGGTCTGGGTGAGGGCGTACGGGTAATCAGCAGGGCTGTACGTATAGAGTGCTCCGATATCGGCGCGCGAGTTGTCGGGATCAACGGGGTGGGCTGGGTCTCCGGCGTTGATGGCCGGAGATTCTGGGCGCAGCTGGTAATTCAGGGCTAGAGGGTCGATGAAGAGCGGATCAGCGAGGATATTCGCCGTGCCGGTGATGGGAACGGTGTCGCTGAGCGAGTAATTGACGGAGAGAGTGGAGAGACTGTCGGCGAGGGCGGGGATGATCGAGGATTTGGAGAAGATCGAGTGGGTGATGACGGCGGCGCCACCGCCATCGGCGAAGTTTTTCTCATAGACGTCGACGCCGATGGAGCAGGATATGAATGAATTCTGGTCGATGGTGACCAGCGAGCCGGCATCTTTCACGCCGACGCCGAGAGTGCATCCGACGATCAGATTGCGGCGCATGATCACGGTTGATCCTTGGCCGACGGAGACGCCTTTGTCCGAGTTGTAATAAATCAGATTTCCTTCAATTAGCACGTTGCGGCATTGTTCGCCGACGTCGATCCCATCGCAGTTCGGCCCCTGAAACCGGTAGATGCGACATCCTGAGATGAGGCCATCGACGACGCCGTCGTAATCGATGGCATCGGTATCGGGGGCATT
>JALRGB010000259.1 GCA_023253575.1 Verrucomicrobiales bacterium | reverse complement strand
GGGGAATGGCCAAATTGAGACGCCGACTACCGAGTTCCCGCGTGATGCGATAATAATCGGCCTCAGGATCATATCCAAAAAGCGAGAGATGAAATCCATCCTGCCCCCGGGCCGATCCATGACACGATCCCGTATTGCACCCGCCGCGCTCCATGACCGGCATGACATCAAGCCGGAAACTGACCGGCCGCTCGGCCGTCGCCCGCGCCACCACCAACGGCACCTCGGCCACCTGCCCGAAAAACTCGACGCGAATCGTCGAAGCCCCGTCCGCCACCGGAAAAAACCGGTTTCCTTCCTGCCGAACCAACGCGGGATCGGCCACCGTAAAGGCAACTTTTTTGGTGATGTCACGAGTCGTGTCATCAGCATAGCGCGCCATCACCACCAATCGCTGATCATCGCGCTTCGTTTCCAACGAACAACCGGGTGGAAAAATGTTGATGGCCACGAGGTTTTCGCCGTCGCGCGGCCCCACTGCCGTCTCGGGATCAAACGGCTGAAGCACCGTGCCCTCGGGAAAAGGAGCTCCGGTCGCCAGCCATTCTTTGAGCTGCGCCACCTGCTCGACCGTCAGTCGCGGAGCCTTGTGCTGCGGAGGCATGGCCTCGTCGTCATCCTCGGGCAAAAGCACCCGCTGCAACAGCAGCGACGCCTCCACATCGGACGACGCCACCACCGCTCCCGAATCCCCTCCCGCCCGCAACGCCTCGGCCGTGTGTAAACGAAGTCCACCCTTGTCACTCTCCGCACCATGACATTGAATACACGAAGCCTCCAACACCGGCCGAATGTCCTTGGTGAAATCCACCGCCCCGCCCGCCGGCAGAACCAGCCCAAACGCTAGCCCCATAACCTGCCCAACCCGAAAAACGGAGGTGATAAAAGACGTCATCACTTCGTCCTTATACCAATCCCCCACTTCCCTCAAGCCCCACTCCCTCCGCCCAGAGCACTTCGCTGGATTTACGGTAATCCTTTAGTCGTAATGAGGGGAGCTCATCCCTCGTCCCTGCTGTAATAAGTAATATGAATAAACCTCTCATCACTCACTCGCTCTGGCTCGCCGCCTCCTTGGCAGCCTACACCGCCGGAGCCATCCGATCCCCCCGCCCAACTCCCGCCAGTGAGGGTCATCGCACGCTGATCACCGTGCCCACTCCGCCAGCCCCCGGGACGTCTGCCCAAGGAACGCCAGACCCAAACGGCGCCGCCACGGCCAGCGACTCGCTCGCTGATAGCCAATCCTCAAAATCCCGCCAACCGCTCAGTGATAGCGAAATCGAACCCGTAGCACGCGAAGCCTTCACCGACCCCAACCCGCTGAAACGCCAGCTCGCCTTCGCCCGGCTCCTCGACGGCCTCACCCCCGAAAATGCCCAGTCCATCCGCGAACAAATGCGCGGCGGCCGCGCCAATGGCGACCAATGGCGCCTCTTTCAATACGCCTGGGGCGCCGCAGACGGCCCCGGAGCACTCGCCGCCGCCTCGGCCTTGGAAAATAAAGATTATCGGACCGGAGCCACCGCGTCGGCCATGACCGGATGGGCCAGCAGCGACCCGCAAAAAGCCATCGCTTGGCTCAACGGTGTCGGAGATCAGGATGAACGCAACCGCCTGCAAGACAGCCTCGTCGGAGGATTGGCAGATCACGACATCGGCGTGGCCACCCGCTACGTGATGGATCTGGCCGCCACCGGCGATACCCGGGCCGCCGCCCACATGGAAACCGTCGCCAGTGAACAAATCCGCAAAGCCGGCCCGGAAGGCGCCGCCCGCTGGGCCGAAAGTCTGGTCGCCGGCGACGCCAAAGCCGCCGCCCTCGACCGCGTCGCCAACACCTACGTCGCCAGCAACCCGGAAGCAGCCGCCGCGTGGGCCGCCCAGTTCGCCACCACCGATTATGGCGCCCGCGTCATCGAGGAAGTCGGCGACGAATGGGCCGAAAAAAACCCGGTCGCCGCCGTCAAATGGCTGCAAAACTTGGCCGATGGCCGAGGCAAATCCGATGGCATGTACTCCGCCCTCGGCGAATGGGCACGCCACGATCCCACGGCCGCCAGCCAATACCTCGTCGACATGCCGCCGTCCGCCTTGAAGGACACAGCCGTCAATGGTTTCGTGCGCCGCCTCGCCTGGGAAGATCCAGAGTCAGCACTGGCTTGGGCCGGCACCATCGCCCAAGACGCCCCTCGAACCGAGGCCATGACCCGAGCCGCGCAAGCTTGGTTCCTCAGCAATCGCGAGGCCGCCATCCAATGGCTGCCCACCAGCGGCCTGTCCGCCGAAGCGCAGCAAAAAGTGCTCGAAACCAAACCCGGCGACCGCCGCCGACGCGGCTAATCCCAAGTTGCCCCTCTCTCAGCCTCCACCTTCCCCGCTCGAACCGGGGATTGCATCATCTTCCACCCTAGCCCGCCCGTCAGCCTTTCAGCCCGCGCTGGATCTCGCCTAGGAGTCCGTCGTACGTCTCGTGGGCCTTGAACTGCGGGAACTGCCTCTGAATGGCCTCGGGGGCATGGAAAAAATACCCTTCATGCGCCGCTTCCAGCATGCTGATGTCATTGAAGGAGTCACCGGCCGCCAACACTCGGTAATTCAATCCCCGCAAGGCCTCCACGGATCGCCGCTTTTGGTCGGGCTGACGCAACGTGTACCCGGTCACATGATCATCTTCGACCACTAGGCGATGACAAAAAATCGTCGGCCAGCCGAGCTGGCGCATCAATGGTTTTGCGAATTCCTCAAACGTATCTGAGAGAATAATGACCTGCGTCTGCTCGCGCAGGGCGTCGAGAAATTCCCGAGCTCCCGGCAGCGGCACCAGCGTGCCGATCACGTCTTGAATCGACGTCAGCGTCAAGCCATGCTTCCGAAGCAGTTCGAGGCGCCCTCCCATTAACACGTCGTAATCGGGCTCGTCCCGCGTCGTCCGGCGCAGGGCGTCAATGCCGGTCCGACCGGCCACGGCCACCCAGATTTCGGGAACCAGCACTCCCTCCAGATCAAGCGCGACGATGGTTTGCTGCATGAGGGTCCCGTATCGCGCAACAGGCACGCTGTCCAGTCCGGGCATGTCTAGTTTTTCAGATCGTTGAAAAGCGCCTCAAAGGCATCCCCCATTTCCTGACCCGGATCCATAAACAAAACCCGCTTCTCCCGCGCCGGCAGCATGAGGGCCGCACTGCTTCGCAACGACTCGTCAATCTCCTCTGCCTTGATCGCCTTATTGGTCGAAGCAAATTTCATCGCATTCATGCTGACGAGCGCCACCTCCGGCCGCATCAGATAGTCAAGCAACACGTGCGCCGCCGCTTTGTTCTTCGATTCCTGAAGAATGCAGAGGTTGTCGACAAAAAAACTGACGCCTTCTTTAGGCAAAATGTAGGCGATGTCCGGGTTTTCCGCCTGAGCCGTCGCAATGTCGCCGCTGAACCCCTGCGCCAGCCATGTCTCGCCGCTGGCCAGACTGTCCTCAGCGGAAGCACTGTCGTATTTCGCCAAAAATGGCTTTTGCCGCCGCAGCAGGACCGCCGCTTTTTCCAGATCACCGGGTTTTCCCGTGTTGGGGTCGAGTCCCAGCGCCAGCAAGGCAGTTGCCGCCACCTCCCGGGCATCGTCCAGCATGGAAATCCGACCTTTGAGCGGCTGCAGCTTCTCCACCTCAAACATGTCAGCCCACGAAGCCGGTGGATTCTTCACTTTCTTCTTGTTGTACGCCAGTCCGCTTGTCCCCCACGTGTAGGGCACCGCAAATTTCTGACCCCGGTTGTAATAGAGGTCGGTAAAATCAGGCGACAGATTCTTGAGGTTTTTTAAAGCGGCATGATCCAGCTCGGCCAGCAGCTTGCGGCGGACCATGATTTGCACGGCATAGTCCGACGGCGAAACAATATCATACCCACTTTTACCCGTACCGGTTTTGGCCATCAGGCCTTCATTATCATCAAAATTGTCTTCGACGACTTTGATACCGGTCTCCTTGGTAAACGCTTTCAACACCGAGGGGTCAAGATATTCCTCCCAGACGAGGAGTTTCAGGGTCTGCGCGGGGGCAGCCGTCACACTGGCGGTGGCGAGGCAGAAAATGGCGAGCAGGCGGGATAATCTCATGGTGGTAGAGGTAAATGGCGACCATGCGCCGACGCCACGGAATGCAAATGGAATAGCGTCGGCGGAACCCGCAACCGCGCATCCGACTCACCTTAGTCCGCGCGGTGTTTCCCTTGCACCATGATCGAGAGCAGGGCCAGCAGCACGGAAGCCATCAGCAGCACGGTAGCGAGGGCATTAATTTCCGGTGTTACGCCCTTCTTCATCATCGCAAAAATTTTGACCGGCAAGGTCGAGATCCCGGCACCAGTGACAAAATACGAAATGACAAATTCATCCAGCGAGAGGGCCAGCGAAAGCAACGCCCCTCCCACTATTCCAGGAACCATCATCGGCAACTGCACCAGCCGGAACGCCTGCCATGGCGTGGCCCCCAGATCACGCGCCGCCTCCAGCAATCGAGCGTCAAACCCGCGCAACCGCGCACTCACCACCGCAAAAACATAACACACACCAAAAACCACATGCCCAGCCGTCATCGTCCACAACCCGCGCTCGACCGTCCAGACTTTAGTGAAAAAAATCAACAGCGCGAGGCCTAGCACAATCTCCGGCACCATCACCGGTAAATAAAAAAATGTCGGCACAGCCCGCGTCCCCCCACCGCATAGCCGCCAATGACCCAGCGCCGCCGCCGTGCCCAGCACCGTAGCCAGCAGCGTCGACAACCCACCTAACTTCAACGTTATCCATAACGCCTCACGCAATTCCACATTGTCCACCAGCCGAACATACCACTGGGTCGAAAAACCACCCCAGACCGTGGCATACCTCGACCCAGAAAAACTGTAAACCACCAGCACCACCAACGGCACCAGTAGAAAAATCGACGTCAGAAACATGTGCAGCCCAAGCCCAAGCGTCGTCCACGAGGGACGTCTTACACGACCGGACAAAGGAGAAGTCGTCGAAGAAGGTGTCATGCGCGCCTTAAGAAACAGAATTATCTTTTCGTTCCCCACTGACGCGCAGCGCCTGCCATACTCCGAAAGTGGTGAGTATCATGAGCGCTAGCGCCAGCGCGCTGCCGAGCGGGTAGTTCTCCGGATAACTCAGAAATTTGTCATGGATAAGGGGTCCCAGTAGCCGGGTTTTCGAGCCGCCCAGCAATTCAGGAAAAACGAGCGTTCCCGCCGCCTGAACAAAGACCAATAGACACCCAGTCATGATGCCAGGCAGGGACAGCGGCCACAACACATGCACCAACCGCTGCCACGCCGTCGCCCCAAGGTCAGCCGCCGCCTCCAACAGGCGCCAATCAAATTTTTCAAGCGAACTATACACCGGATACACCATGAATGGGAGATACCAATAAATCATCCCCAGAACGACCGCTGACGGAGTGTAAATCAACCCCAGCGACCCGTCCTCTCCCAACACCCCCAGCGTGCGCAGAAACTTCTCCACCAAGCCGTCGCGCCGCAACAACGTGACCCACGCATAAGCAAGAATTAACGAGTTGGCCACCAACGGTATCATGATCAATCCATACAATACCCGTCGCCAGCGCGCCGACCGCCGCACCATAAAAAGCGCCGCCGGAAATCCGATCAAAAATGCCCCAGCCGTCGTCGCCGCCGATACCCAAAACGTGCGCCACCCAACCGCCAACGCCTCGTTCTGAAATCGCCAGCCCGCCGCCGCATCATCCGGATCCCGCGCCACCACCCCAAACCCGCCACGACCCAACTCCACCCACGCCGCCATGGAAAATGTCCACTCCAAGGGCTCACCCCGCCGTGCAAAAGCCGCCACCGCCGTCATCCCCAACGGCACCACAAAAAATACCCCCAGCCATAACAAGGCCGGAAGCATCAAAAACCAAGACCAGCGCAATCGCCCCATCATGAAAAAAGAAAAACTCGGAAGCCAAAAGCCTAAAGCCAAAATCCGGAAGCAAACCCGCCCACTCCTCAGCCGCGGACAGACCAAGGCCGCAGCCCCCGTCGCTGCCGCGCCGCCTTCAAGGTGTTAGACATCAACATGGCAATCGTCATCGGCCCGACCCCGCCCGGCACCGGCGTGATGGCACGACACTTCGGCGCCACAGCCACGAAATCGACGTCACCCACCAGGCGCGTCCCAGACCGGGCGCTCGGATCAGCGATCCGGTTGATGCCGACATCAATGACGACCGCCCCGTCCCGCACCATGTCCGCCGTGACAAAATTCGGCCGTCCAATCGCCGCAATCAAAATGTCCGCCGATCGCGTCACCGCCGCCAGATCCCGCGTGCGGGAATGCGCCACCGTCACCGTGGCATTGCCCCCACGCCCTTTGGCCATCAACAAAAGCGCCTGCGGCTTGCCCACAATCATGCTCCGCCCCAAGACCACCACCTGAGCCCCATCCGTCTCAATGCCGGAGGCCAACAACATCCGCTGCACCCCCAGCGGCGTGCAAGGGACAAATCCATCCGGCTCCTCCATCGCCAGTTTAGCCACATTGAGCGGATGGAATCCATCCACATCCTTGGCCGGATCAATCGCCCGCACGACCGCCGCCTCATCAATGTGAGCCGGGGGCGGCGACTGCACCAATATCCCGTCAACCGTCTCGTCGGCATTCAGCCGGGCAACCAAAGCTAACAGCTCAGCCTGACTCGTCTCCACCGGCAATTCATACTTGAAGGAAGCCATGCCCAGCTCCTGACACCGACGCGCCTTGCTGCCAACATAGACGAGCGACGCCGGATCACTGCCCACCACCACCACCGCCAATCCCGGCGTGATACCCTGTGCCGCCAACGCCGCAATATCCTCGCGACACTCAGCAAAAACTTCCTCAGCTATCTTTTTTCCGTCAATTAATTCACTCATGAAGTCTGCCTTAACGGCGCGGGTTGGTGGTTGAAATTTCAGATGCAACTGGCTTTTTCACCGGCGGACTAGCCGGATCCACCAGCCGTCCTCCCGACACGGGCGCGGGCACCGGCGTGGACGCAGGTTCGGGCACGGTCACGGGCTTCAGACCCGGCGCGACCCCAGGCTGAGTCGCGGGCTTGAGCGCAGGCCCCGGCGCCGGCTCCGGCTTGGTCGAGCTCCCTACCTCGGGCGCTTCCGGTGGTGCGGTCCCGCCGTCGCCACCCGCATCACCCGCCGCAGGTTCCCCGGTCCCGGCCGCAACCCCGGTTAAAAGGACGCGCAATTCACTGATCCACTGGGGCGCATTCTTGTGCCCCTGATTCTCCTGAATGATCTGGAGCATTTTGGCCGCGGAACCGGAAGCCCCTGCTAAATACAAATCACGCGCCTGCGCCCACTCCAACGTCGGCAACACAATGTCCTGATAATTCTTGGTCAGGAATTCAGAATCCTGAGTCTGAATCATCGCCG
>JALRGB010000107.1 GCA_023253575.1 Verrucomicrobiales bacterium | reverse complement strand
CTTGACCGGCAGGCCACTGCCCTGCTTCCCCCTCAGCCTTCGTCCCTTCATCACCTCTCAGCCAGTGCCGCCCGAATCATGTCGGCCGCGGCATCGAGCTCGGCCGGTGAAGTACTGGCATTTTGGCGGGCAAAATCGAGGTCGCCAATGGTATCGGCCGGCACCAAATGCAGGTGTGTGTGAGGAACTTCAAGCCCGGCAATCAACAACCCCACTTTCTCGCAGGGAAAAGCGTGTTGAATGGCCCGACCGACTTTTTGGGCGATTTGGAACAGATGGGCCGTCAAGGCGGGGGGTAGATCGAGCCAGTGATCGATTTCCGCGCGCGGAACGACGAGGGTATGACCTGGCCGGATGGGGGCGATGGTCAAAAAAGCAACGCACTGCTCGTCCTCGTACACAAAGCGGCCGGGAATCTCGCGGTTGATGATGCGGGTAAAAAGCGTGGGCATAAGTCCTTACAAATCAGAGTCACCCGACGAGGATGCAAGCGGCAAATAATCTCATCCAGTTTCAGTGCACGCTGGAGATCGCGATTGAGTCGGCGTTGGTCGGCGCCATCGGGACGCACCCTCAAGGCGCTTTTTCGCTGATGTCGTGGTAGCGTCCTGGAGCAGGAGCCATCAGGCGGGTGACGGTGCCATTCGGCCAGAGTACTTCTATGGCATCGACCGCAGTGGCGTCGCCCAGTCCGAAGTGAGCGGTACGCGCATGCTGGGCGGTAAATGAATCACCGGTCACCATGGGCTTGACCCAGGCCCTTGATCCACTGCGGGCCGTGACCACGGCTCCGTCTGGCGCCAGCATACCCGGTCCGCTTTTGAGGCGCACGCCAATCCAAGCGTGAGGCGATTCATACTGGTTCCGCCAGACATGCAGCCGCTGGCTCATCGTGTCCGTCCGGTATTCGACCACCGCCAAATCAACCCGGCCATCGAGATCAAAATCCTCACTGATCACGGCCCGTGCATCAAATTCATCCGCCGCGCCCATGAGAAATGCCAGATTCTCGAACCCCAGACCCGGCTTGTTGAGGAACAAAGCATTATGCTCAAAACCATTCCAAGAGTACTCGCGCCCCAGTTTCATCCCCAGTTCCTTTTGATAAAATTCATTGAGCACCGGATTCGGCCGTGACGTGCCCGTGTATAAATCATGACACCAGAATTTCGTGCAATAATCCTTGGCGCTCGTGCCACTCAAATGACCGTTGGAAATATACAAATCCGTATCGCCGTCGAGATCAAAGTCCGCCGACGTACATCCCCATGACCACCCTGTGCGCGCAGCGGTCGCGGCAAAGGCCGGCTGCTCCAGACGGTCGCCCTTGGAAACATACAATCGATTGCCATAACTCATCGGCGCCCGCATCGACGTATACTCGTCAAACCCCTTGCGGGCCAGACCCAGAGCATCAAGCCGCCGGGCGGTAGTCGAGCTCATGCCCACCATGTACAAGTCGACCCGACCATCGCCATCGTAATCGCCGAAGGTATGTGACATACCAAAAGCATGTCGTTCATCCACACGGCTCGCGGTGACATCTTCGAAGGTTCCGTCTCCGCGATTGCGGTACACATCAAGCCCGGAGAAGTCGGCCACCACCACCAGATCGAGATGCCGGTCGCCATCCATATCCAGCAATGAGGCGCTAAATGTGCGGCGGTTGCGCTTGGCAGCCAGCCCGGCCTGCTCGGTCCCATCCGAAAACATTCCAGCACCGTCGTTGATCAACAAAAAGTCAGGAAACCCGTCATTCGCATCATGAAACGGCGTCGGCATCGATCCCTCGGCATACGGCGCTTTCCACTGGCCTGCAAACACATCGAGATCACCGTCCCCGTCGACATCACCTGACGTCAACACATGCAAATTAGAAAATTTGCCGTCGAAACACACCTTCGGCGCGTCCGGAAAAGTTCCGTCCGCTCGCCCAGCAAAAAAGAGCAATGACCGATCCGGCTGCGACCCACCCAAATAGTCGACATAGCCGTCCCCATTCAAATCCGCCAACAGCCCAGCCTCCATCGGCTGACGAATGCCCTGCGTCAAAAAATCGCGTTTCTCAAACTGGAAACCGCCGCGGTTCATATAGACGAGATTGCAGCCGGCTAAAATCAACTCGGACCGGCCGTCCCCGTCCAGATCGTGAGCCATGATCGGACTGGCCCGCGGATACCGCTTAGGGGCCTCGACTTTGGGGTCGAGCACCATCTTCTTGTCCAGCGGCGCAGCGCCCTTGCGCGCAAACAACTTTAATCCCGAAGCCTCGATCTCGTCGGCCACCGGCTCGGTCTTGGCCGCCTCCGCCGACGCCTCCGACCGCTGCCACCGCACCTTCAGCTGACCTCGGATCTGCACCCTCTGGGCATTCGTCCCGAACACAGCATGGATCTCAAACGAAACCGTGGAACGCGCCGGAGAGTCCGCTGTCGCCGGCTCAAACTTTGAATGATGCCACTCCGATTGCGCAATCTGCCACCCCGCCGCCTGCAACGCATCAATCCGACGGCTAAAATCATCGTGCGTCAATGACTCCAATGGTTCCCCCAATACCGCCGGTAAAATCCCGCTCACCCCCCAGTCAGTCAACGCCGCCGGCGTGGCCGTACCCAGCCGTAAGGTGGAAAATTGAAATTTCTTCAACGCCGCAAATGGCGGGCCCGCCCGCATCGCGTCCCATAACCGAACAAAGGCTTGCTCGTGCCGCTGCGCCTCCACCTCGTTCACATACAACGTGGCATCAAGCTGCGCACGCTCGCGGTCCAGATCCCCCACCTTCTCCGCCGCCACCGCAACGACCACCCCAGCCGATAAAAATAAAACCCCCGATACCACCGCCACCACGCCCCGCCGCCATTCGCGAGCACCCAATCGAAAAGAACTTAATGAGAAAGAAATCGAAGCCATGACAGTGTCTGGGAAACCACTCGATAAGTGGCAATAAAATCTCATTTTGCTAAAAAAGACCCCGCCCTGTCAATACAGCCGCTCAATTATTCGATTCTTTAGCCTCTAAAGGAAACTCAGCGCCCGATGAGTTTAATCCGGAAGAAACGAGGGACCCGACCGCTGGCTAGACGCGCCGGAAACGGCACCGAAAACGCTTCGATGACCGCATCCTCGCCCGCCGGAACCATGGGCGCCAGACTGGTTTCCCAGTCGGAGAAATCACTGCTGAACTGCACTTGGTAATCAAGTCCCGAATTTTTACGACGCCCGAACAACGCGGAAAATGAGAGCGGATTCGCTCCCCCCGTCGGTTGTAATGCGGGCATGCCACGTTGTTGAATCAAACCGCCCACTACCGTCAGGGGACCCGTTTCGCTGCCGTCGGCGGCGAGGCCGAAGGCGTAGGCAAAGAAGTTCATCCCACCGGCGGCAGTGGGGTCGGTGGGCCGCCCATTTTGCTGCGCCCATTCTTGAAACGGAGTCATCAAGGAGACGGTGAAGGTGCGCACGATCTGGTCGATCCCACCATCCGCGGTGCCGCCGGAGTCGCGGACGGTGATGGTAATGATCGCATTTCCGATCGCACCGGGCGCCGGGGTGACGGTGAGCGAGCCGACCGCGGCCGGACTTGAATACGTCACGACTGGATGAGGCACCACGTCCGGGTCGCTGGAAACAGCGCTGACCACCAGCGCCTGCGAGGCACCGCCGCCGGCACTGATGCCGGTGAGCTGAACCGTCGCCCCACCGGCATCCGCGGCCGCCAGCACCACGTCGGCCACCGGATCGATCGTCGGCGCCACATTCGAATCGTTGATAACCAAGGTAATGGTATCGGGGGAGGGATCGAGACTGACATTCGGGGCGCCATCATCCTCCACCTGAAAAGTGAAAGACGCGTAGGGTGAGCCGGAGGCATTGACCTCGGGAGTGAAGACGAGCGACTGGGCGGGGGCGATGGCCGAGGTAAAGATTTTGTTGCCGGGCGCCACGGCGACGAGGCGGTTGCCATCGGCCGAGCTGGCGATGGCCCGCCAGAAGCCATTTGTCGCCCGCGGGATCCATGTGACGCCGGCGTCTTGGGAGTGGTAGATGCGTCCATCCCGCACCACGGCAGCGAGCCGTGATCCGTCGGCGGACGAGGTGATGGAGTGCCAATCGCGAGCGGCTTCGCGCCCGACCCACGTGAGACCGGCGTTGGGGGAGGTATAAATCAGGCCATTCTGCTCGACGGCTGCTAGTTTCAGGCCATCGGCCGACGAGGTGATGGCGCGCCAGTTGCGGACGGTTTCTCGCGGCACCCACTCATCGCCTGCGGTGTCAGACGTGAAGATGGTACCATTTTGCACGACGGCCGCGAGTTTCATCCCATCGGCCGACGAGGCGATCGAGTACCATGCCCGCGACGACTCGCGCGGTGCCCACGTGGCACCAAAGTCAGAACTGACGTAGATGAGCCCTGGTGATTCGAGGGCGACCAGCCGGGATCCATCGGCCGAGGAGGCAATGGCGCGCCAAGCGCGGGGACTGGCCCGCGGCACCCAATTCGCACCCGCGTCATCCGAGGTATAAATCAAACCACCTTGCACCACGGCAGCCAGCCGCCGGCCGTCGGCGGACGAAGCAATCGCATACCATCCGCGGTTGCTCTCGCGGGGCGCTACCTCGATGTCTACGACGAGATCGTCGCGGTCAAGGAGGCCTGCGGCACCGCCCACCTGAAGGTGATCTTCGAGACGGGCGAGCTCCGCACCTACGACAACGTCCGCCGCGCCTCCTAC
>JALRGB010000089.1 GCA_023253575.1 Verrucomicrobiales bacterium | reverse complement strand
CTGGTACGTTTGGGCGTGGTCCTACCCGAGTCGTTAGCGGCCCGGGTGGTCGGGGCTCCGATGAATGCGGTGGTGAGTCTGCGGTTGACGGACAAGAAGTTTTCCACGGACAGCGAATATCTTTTTGCTGAAGTGACGGCTACTGATCCGACGGGGGTTCGGCGCGAAGGATTGCGAGGCAGCGAGTGGGAGATTGAGGTCGAGCCGCAAGCGGAGCGCGGGCAAATTGTCCGGTATGATTGTGCCTTGTTGCGTCGGTTTCCGGCCTTACTCGAGCCGCTCGGGCTTTCGTGGGACGGGGTGAATCGTCGTTTCAAATCCAAGCTGACGAAGACCTTTCCTGAGAAGTTTTTTGCGTGGGTTAACGCCTTGCCGGAAGGCGTCAGCACGGAGATGGATCAGACGTTGGCCAGCGTGATGGCTGATCCATTGAAGGCGAGTGTGAAGTTTGATGTCAAACCGGCGGCGGAGAAAGGGGCTATTGACTGGTTTGATCTCAAAGTGGTCCTAGAGATTCCTGGGGCTGATCTTTCGAATGACGATCTGCGCGCCTTGGTGGAAGCCCGGGGCGGGTTTGTACGGCTGAGTGATGGACTGTGGCATCGGCTGGACATGAACTTGCCAGAGGGCGAGGCGGCGGCGGTGGCTGAGTTGGGTCTTGATCTTTTTGATTTGAGCGGAGAGCGCCATCGGCTGCATGTCTTGCAGCTCAGTTCACCGGCGGCCCGGGACATCTTTGATGTGGACACGTGGAATCGGCTGTGTGATCGCGCCAGCGCCTTGAAGCTGAGTGTGCGCCCGGCGCCTCCGGCCAATTTGCAGGCTACGTTGCGGCCGTATCAAATCGAGGGATTTCACTTTTTGGCGTATCTTGCCATCAATCGTTTTGGCGGCATTTTGGCGGACGACATGGGTCTTGGTAAAACGGTGCAGGCCTTGTGTTGGTTGTTGTGGTTGCGCCAGAAAGCGGCGGAGGAGGCGGGGTTGGTTAGTCCTGACGGCGAGGCAGCGGCGGCGATGGCGGCGCTGGTGGGGGGCGATGACGCTGGGCCGTCTTTGGTGGAGGCGGAGGTGCTGGGGGCGCTGCCGGTGGCGGAGGGCGAAGGAGAAACGCGATTGCCGGCCTCTCTGGTGGTGGCTCCCA
Organism: Verrucomicrobiales bacterium; assembly: GCA_023253575.1. Classification (GTDB taxonomy): domain Bacteria; phylum Verrucomicrobiota; class Verrucomicrobiia; order Verrucomicrobiales; family V1-33; genus CAJBME01. Next base: position 2,129 of record JALRGB010000089.1, on the reverse strand, counting down.
AGTCAGTCCTCGACGTCTGGGCTGGCGAATGTGCCAAGTTTGCCCCTCATCTGCGGGTTCAAGTGATTCGCAGTAAGGAAGAGCTGGATATGGCTCGGTTCGAGCGGCATGAGATCGACGTGCTGGTTTTGAACTATGCGCAGCTCCGGGTGAATCATGAAAAGCTCAAGACGCTCCGATGGTTGACGATGATTCTGGACGAAGGCCAGCAGGTGAAAAACCCGGATTCACAGGCCAGCCGGGCTGCGCGCGACATGCAGAGCGAGCAGCGGCTGGTCCTGACGGGAACGCCAATTGAAAACCGGCTGCTTGATGTCTGGTCGCTGATGGCGTTTGCGATGCCGGGCGTGCTTGGCAATCGCAAATACTTCACCGACCGCTTTGACCGCCGCAAAGACCAAGAGGCGCATGTGCGGCTGGGGGCCCGGTTGCGGCCGTTTCTCCTGCGCCGGACCAAGGGTCAAGTGGCGCTTGATCTGCCGCCGCGTACCGAAGAGGACGTGCTGTGTAAACTCGAGCCGGAGCAGGAAGAAATGTACGAGGCCGAACTCGCCCGCATTCAAAGTGTGCTGCTCGGGTTCAAGAGCGATGATGCGCTGCGGAAAAACTCGTTTGTGGTACTGCAGGGGCTGATGCGGCTGCGACAGATTTGTTGTCATCCGGCGCTCGTCGATAGCAAGCATGCGGCGGCTGAAAGTTCGAAGATGTCGGCGTTGTTTTACCTGCTGGACCAGTTGCGGGATGCTGGGCACAAGGTGCTCGTTTTCTCGCAGTTCACATCCATGCTTGCGCTCATTCAGGAGCGGCTGGTGAAGGAGGAGCGTCCGTATTTTCTGCTCACCGGCCAGACCAATAACCGTCAGGAAGTCGTGGCTGGCTTCCAAGAATCACCCGATCCAGCGGTTTTCCTGCTCAGCCTCAAGGCGGGCGGCAGCGGTTTGAACCTGACCGCCGCCAGCTATGTCGTCCTCTATGACCCATGGTGGAATCCTGCTGTCGAGGCTCAGGCCATCGACCGAACTCACCGGATCGGCCAGACCCACCCGGTCATTGCGTACCGCCTGCTGGCCCGCAATACGATTGAAGAGAAAATTCGCGTGCTTCAGCAGCAGAAAAGCGAGCTGGTCACTGGCGTGCTCGGCGAAGAAAGCTTCACCAAGAACCTCAGTCTCTCCGACATGCAGTTTCTTTTTGACCGCGACGAGGAAGCGTGAGGCGCGCGGCTCGAAAATTTCCTATGATCCCGTATACTCATGCGTCTTGACCGACTTCTCGCTAACCTTGGATATGGCTCGCGCCGCGAAGTGGCTGAATTTTTTGCGGAGGGCCGTGTGACGAGGGCGGACGGGCGCGAGATCCGTTCAGAAACCGAGCGGGCCACCCCTGCGGAGATGAGGTTCGACGGCCAGCCGCTGGATCCCTTGGCGCCGCTGACGCTTGTGTTGCACAAGCCTGTTGGGGTGGTGTGTTCGCATGACGAGGATGAAGGAGCGCTTGTGTACGGCTTGATTCCGCCGCGATTTGGTCGGCGCAACCCGGCCCTTTCCACCGTCGGCCGTCTGGACAAAGAAACGTCGGGCCTCCTGCTCCTCACGGACGACGGCGGGTTGCTCCATCGGCTCATTTCACCGAAGAAAGCAGTCTGGAAAACGTATGAGGCCAGTCTCGCGCGTCCGCTGCGCGGCGATGAAGCCGAGGTTTTTTCCACAGGTGCGCTGCTGCTTGAGAATGATAAAAAGCCATGCTTGCCCGCGCGACTCGAGATTCTTGGCCCTCAGCAGGCGCGGCTTTCCATCGTGGAAGGCCGGTACCATCAAGTGCGCCGCATGTTCGCCGCTGTGGGGAATCATGTGGAGTCGCTCCAACGCGTCAGCATCGGCGCCCTGACGCTCGGTGAGCTCGCTTCGGGTCAGTGGCGCCTTGCCGCAGCGGCGGACCTAGCCGCTGTGGAAAACCGCGTCGTCGCGGCGGCGTGACGCCCCTGTCAGGTCAATGGCCATGTTTTGCGATTGATTTGCCAAGGGCTGTAGCGCGCGCGTCAGGGTGGCTTTATGAGTCTGTAGCCGTGGGTCGCTGACCCCCGGTCGTGACACCGAACGCCTCGCCGAACGATTTTTTGGTAGGGGCCG
>JALRGB010000081.1 GCA_023253575.1 Verrucomicrobiales bacterium | reverse complement strand
ATGGAACATCCGCGGCTTCTAAGACCCAAGACCGGCCGACCCCGGGTAGCCGCCCTCCCCGTATCCAACCCGCCCGCCACCAGAGGGCCACCGCTGGTGATAAATGGCTTTTCCCGAAATCCGTTGGATTGAAAAACAACGGCCACCCACCTTCGCAGCTGTCCGCGATGGCGTGGGAACTCCGGTGAGCCCACGGCATCGGAAGCCGTCATCGTTCAATTTGCCCTGAAGGGGGCAATGCATACCAGCCCAGAGCATCGCCCTGGGAATCGCATGCGAGAGAATAGGTGTGTTCTGAAGGAACACCGCATAGGAAGTACCGTGGTCGATGGCTGAGACACGGAGATTATGCGGCGTGCCGTCGGTTTTTTCCCAAATGAAAAGCAACCGAGCGCGTTCTATGGTTTTTATCGAAAAATCTCACAGAAGACTTAAATTTGGTGTTTACAAAATCTGTTGGGTATGGATATTATGAGGGGCGAGAGGAGTTGTTTTAAATTTAATTATTGTTGGCCATGTTTCGACATATTCTTCCTAAAAGTGAGCGGTTAGTACAGGTGGTGATGATGGTGGGTGGTTTAGTGACAGTCGGTTTCGTTGAGGCTCGGGTGACGGAGCCGACGGCGATTTTCGGGTGTGTTTACACGACCATTCAGGGCAGCGGGGTGAATGGCGGGGTGACGTATCTCGGACCGTCGCTGGTGGAGAAGCCGCTACAGGAGGTGCAGTTGGAGGCGGGGCCACCGTGGCCGAACCAGCTGAAGGGAGTGGGAGCGGCGTGGGCCCCTGGCGTCTTTGATGTGCATCCGGAGGAGAACAGCCACTACGTTGAAATCAAAAGCAGCCTTAACGCGGAGGCAGTGGGACTGATGAGCGACATTGTCAGCCACACTTCGAACACGCTGACGATTGCCGATGACCTTTCCGGGGTATTGCGGGGCGGCGAGGTGGTGGTGATTCGGGCGCACAAGACTTTGGAAGGGATTTTTGGGGCGACCAACCAGGCGGGGCTGGGTGGGGGCGATGCGGGCACGGCTGACTTGATTTCGATTTTGACGGAGGGTCCGAATGCGTCATTTCGGAGTTATTATTATCGTTCTGGGATTCGTCTGGGTGGGGCGGGCTGGCGTTCGAGTTCCAATCCTTTTGTGGACCAGAGCAAGACTCCACTCAAGACGGGCCAAGGGCTATTGATCAAGCGCAAGCGATTGCAGCCAGTGGTCTTGCGTTTGAGCGGTTATGTGAAGACCGGCGTCTGGCGACGCCCTCTGCCGGGTGGCTACGCCTTGGTCGACCCGTTGGCTCCTTTGACGGATCAAACCCAATTCACGCCGGTGAGTGGGCCAGCCTTCACGCTGGGAGGCACTGGCACCGGAGCAATTTCCTCGGAACTGAGCGCGGCCCTGACTCCCGGCACGCCGCAGACGGCGGACTTGGTTTCACTGGCCGGCACTATGGCGAGTTTCTACGTGGCCACGGCGGGCGGTCTCAGCAGCGGCGGGTGGCGGCAGACGTCGAACCCGATGGTGGACCAAAAGCTGACGGTCATTCCTCCGGCCACCAGCATTCTCATCCAAAACCGCGGCCAGGACAAAAGCTGGTGGCGACCACAGCCATTCACCGTCGGCCCACGTTAGGAACTCCACTTTTTTTTCACTGCTTTTTCCCATGAAACACCTTATTTTTTCCGCTTGGGCTATTCTTTTGACGGTGGTGGCCCGCCTCGAGGCGAGTCCG
>JALRGB010000726.1 GCA_023253575.1 Verrucomicrobiales bacterium | reverse complement strand
CATAATGATGCTGCCGCGCTAAACTGCCATTGAGCACTGCAAACACCGAGCCAACAATCGCCGCGCCAATCGACAACCAAAACCCCAGCGAGTGCCGGAACTCGAAACTGAGCATCAACCAGACCGCCGGAATCATCAGGAGGCCGATGACGATTTCATACGGCCGCGGTCGCTGGCGTAGCCACCACCATTCCAATAGAGCGCACCAGATGAGTGTGGTCGGTAAGCCGGCCACTGTGATGGTGGCATTGCTCACTTTGCCAGCCCCGAAAAAAAGCATCCAGTGAGCGCCAATCAGGACGCCGGTCGCCAGAAGTTGGAGCGTCGGGCGCAGCGGCAGCCGCAATCGCCCGCCCAAAAACGGGGTGATCACCCCCAAGGCGGCCGCGGCCAAGCCGGTGCGCCATACCACCAGCTCCAGTGCCGGGAGGTGGATGAGCACCCCAAGCACCGCAGTCAGCCCCCAGGCTAGCACGACTCCGTGCAGTTTGAGTTGATCGAACAAGCGTCCCACCATGGCGCACCCGAGATCATGTGCCGAACAAAATTTCCGATGTTCTTGTCGGCGGCTTTCGTTAGGCTGGCGTTATGCAGAACTCACCGATGTTTGGCAAGGGGATGGTGTGGGTGTGGATTCTTTCCGCCTCGCGGTGGTGGGACGTGTCAGCGGCCGGTTGACCTCAAACGTCACGTGTATTCAAAACTCATGTCTGTTGATTTCCCATGAACTCGTCATTTCATTCATTTTTCTGTCGTCCCGTGTGGACGGCCTTGATCCTGCTGTGGGTCGTTCCGGCGGTGGTGCAGTCGCAGGAAGTGCGGGTCGTTCCCGGTGGCACAGCGGTGCCGCCTTCGGTTGCGCGCCCGCTGATTCCCCCGGCCATGACCGAGTACATGGGACGCACTATTGCGCCAGCCATGTCATATCACGGCGGCGGCGCTGGCTGGTTGCTGCGCAAGTTGCGGGAAGAGGAGGAAAAACCTTCGGTGCTACTGCCAGAGTTGCGCTTAAAACCGGGCCAGACCGTCTGCGATCTCGGTTGCGGCAATGGCTATCACGTCCTCATGATGGCGCCGTTGGTCACTCCGGGCGGGACGGTCATCGGCGTCGATATCCAGCAGGAAATGCTCGACGACCTCGAGAAGCGCGCGGGAATCAGTGGCGTGGAAAACGTGCAGACCGTCCGCGGCGAGGTGCATGATCCCAAACTGGAGCCTGACTCCTGTGATCTGATTTTGCTGGTCGATGTTTACCACGAATTTTCCCATCCTGTCCCCATGTTGGCGGCGATGCGCACGGCCTTAAAACCGGACGGGGTGGTGGCGCTCGTTGAATTCCGCGGCGAAGACCCAGAGGTGCCGATTAAAACCGAGCACAAAATGACCAAGGCCCAGATAAAAAAAGAATGGGAGGCGAATGGATTCTCACTGGATCGTGAATTCGATGGGCTGCCGTGGCAGCATTTGATGTTTTGGAAGCGAAAGTAGCCGCTTCGCGCTTGCAAGCCGGGGGGCGCCATTGGAACCTCGCGATCTCCTCTGATGTGTGCTGACTTGTCTCCTTCCGCGGCTCCCGCTGCCTCGGCCGACTCCCGGCCGTTGGTGGTGTCGCTCTGCGGCACCTTTCTCAAGCCAGAGATGCAGTCGATTTACCGTCAAGTGACGGGGCTGCGCCGGTTCCAGACGGTCGTGTTCACCGAGCAGATGGATCGTCCGGACTTGTTCCCGTTTGATCCAGTGGTGGTCATGCAAAAACTCGCTCGCGTGCGGCCCCGGGGAAATTTCCTTTTGCGGTTTTGGTATAAGTACGTGGTGCGCCAGTGGCCTCCGCCGCGTCCGATTGGTTGGTCCCCGGAGTTTTTTCCCTATGATCTGCCGGCCTTGTTGGCTTCCCACCGGCCCGCCTTGGTTCATGTGTATTACGGTCACAAGGCGGTCAAGTACCTCGACATGCTTCTCAAATGGGGCGGTCCTTTCGTGGTGTCATTCCATGGGGTCGACGTTGTCAAATTTGTCGATAAACCTGGCTATCTAGTTGAGCTGCAGCGTGTTTTCAGTCATGCGCGATTGGTGCTGGCTCGCAGCCGCAGTCTGCTGGACCGGTTGCGCGAACTCG
>JALRGB010000723.1 GCA_023253575.1 Verrucomicrobiales bacterium | reverse complement strand
TTCTCTGGGCTGTCACCTAGCGTCCCGTTGGGGCTGGGGTTCTGGTTAGGTGTCTGCGACGGGTACGCAGTTTCCTTTTTAAGTTCACTCGGCGGGCCCGGTTTTTTCTTGGGCTTCCTGGAGTTGCCGGATTTCTGGGATTTCGCCATCGGCGGGTTCTAGCGCGGGGGCGGGTCCGGCCGCTGGTTTTTCTATGGGTCCGGCGGCTGGGGGTGGGATGTCAGCGGCGGTGATTTCGGCTGGGGTGGGTGGCTCTAACGGGCTGAACCGATCGGGGGCGGGTTCCACTGACGCGGACGCTTCTTCTGATGTGGCGGGAAGATCGTCGCGACGAGATGAGTCCTGCACCATGAGGCGGCCGTTGGGAAGCCGGCGCATCCAGACCGTGCGCAGGGTTTTTCCTGAATCGGCAGAGAGATGCATGCTGCCGACGATGGTGTCTTCGCGGTCGAGCAGGGTCAACGTCCAGACCGGTTCATCAGAATATTCGCGGCAGTGGAGTTTGTAATTAATGACATCGAAGCCGATGCCGGCCTCTCGTGCGGCTTTTTCGGTCAGGGTGAACGCTTGGGTGGAATCGAGTTTGACTCTTTCGAGGGAGAAAAACCCCTTGGGGAGGCGGTCGGGGTAATAGTCATCGCTCAGGCCTTCCTCGGTGATCCTCTGGTCGCCGATCCAGAATTCTCGAAGGAGGTCATTGCGTCCGGGGGCGATAGTAGTGACGCGCCATTCGAGCGGCTGCGGGTCGCCGGCGGTGCCGGTCATTTCGACAATTTTGCGAATGGCGGGACGACCGAATTTTTCTTCGAGCTGACGCAGGCCGAGCTGAGCTGGCAGCGGTTCGGTGGCGCGGGTAGTGGGAGCGACGGCCAGCGTGAGGCCGAGGACGAATGACACGCTGGTGAGACGAATGAATTGATTCATGACGCGGACGGCGGTGGATGGACGGTAGCCGATCGCGGTAAGTATACCTGAAGCCCGGGACAGGATCAATGGCTGGTTCCGGGGTTGGTTTTGGAGGACATTTTGAGCACGAAAAAAGGCACTCGGAACGAGTGCCTGATTCGAAGATGGGGGAGTGGGGGAGGGGCCGAGCGAGCGTGAATTACGCTTGCGGGGCTGGGGCCGGAGCCGAGCCGTCGGTAGGGCGCTTCTCGTGCATGGAGAAGCGGAACTTGATTTTGCCCTTTTTGGCGGCATTGCGGGCCTTGCGGCGGGTGCGTTCCACGGGTGTTTCGTGGGCGCGCAGGCGGCGCATTTCGTCGAAGATCCCCTCGGATTCGAGTTTGGTCTTCAGACGTTTGAGGGCGCGATCAATGGACTCGCCTTTCTTGACTTGAATTTCGGGCATGGATGATGCGGTGCTAGTGGGTGGTAAAACGGTCAGTATGATAAGGGAAGGAGATCGGGTGTCAACCCCCGGCTTTTTACAGCTTGCGGGGGGCGACTTCGCGTTCGAGTCCCTGCTGAGCGAGGGCGCGAGCGGCGGCGGCATCGAGGACGTCTTGGCGAAGGTCGACATGGCGTTTTTTCACCCACCAGAGACCGA